>CAYNDW010000550.1:0-4841 GCA_964395375.1 uncultured Cytophagia bacterium | reverse complement strand
CAAAGCCTCTTGCACGGCGCTTTGTAGCTCGCGCCCCTCTTCGGCTCTTTTGTTTTTGGTTTGATAAAAAGCCTCGCTCGCAATGAGCGCTTGCGGCAAAGCACTCGGCGTGGAAACACGAATGAGCAAACGCGCCGTCTCGCACACGGTCACCGAATCGCCCGTGAAGCGATGAAGCTGTTGCCGCTCCAACACATACCGAGGCCGAAACGTGATGCGCGCCACGCCCTCGAAAAAGAAACCCGTCAACGTCGCCGTGCTATCGCGCAACGGCACCAACTCTCCGCGCCGCAGCGTGACGCTGAAATCAGGATAGTTGAGCCGCAGCGTGTCCGCAATGATGAAGCTCGAATCCGCGATGATCGGCTGCTTGAGCGATTGATACAGCCTGCGCAACTGCGGATCGCGCAGGGTGTTCTTCTCCGCCGCAAAAGTTGAAGTCGTGAGACAAGTGAGGAGTAGCAGGATGATAATGGCAAGCAGGCACGTGATGATTCCCCCCTTGAGGGGGGCCAGGGGGGTGTTGCTTTTAATTTTTGTGGCAGCGTGATAGTTGTCGAAATGTTTGCGCACGGCGGGACGATTGTGGATGATGAGAAAAAATGAACGAGAGGCGTTGGCGCGGCCTTTCTAATTTTCTGCTTTCCCTCAAAGAATGTCATTCAGCAGGAATCTTTTTACTCGCTGGAGACACTGCCGAACGCTTAAAAGGATTCCTGCGGAATGACAAAGAATGGGAGGCTTCGTTGCACGCGCTCCTAGTAACGCCTTATGAGTTTTGACGATCAAGTTCGGTAATGTCGTTGCAATCCGAACTCATCCCCCCGGTCCCCTTCTCTTGGGAAAAGAAGGGGGAGCGCAGGCTTGAAGCCTTGAACTTCTCCTTCTCTTTTCAAGAGAAGGGGATCGAGGGGATGAGTTGAAATTATCGATTACCGATTTTGAAAATCAAAACGCATAAGGTGTTTTATTTTAGGAGACGTGAACGCCTGAAGGCGTTACAACGAACGCACCGCCACGGCTGGGCCGTGGCATGCCGTGCAATCATAATCAAAAGCAAACCACGGCCAAGCCGCGGTTAAGCATTGCGCGTTTTGCGAGTCACTCCGCTAGGAGTGCAATGTTTGTAGCCAGGCCGGCACATGATGCCCTGAACTCCGTTAGGAGTGGCATGTGAATCCCGTTGAATGATTGCGCCGTTCTTGTGAAAACCAAACATGTCACTCCTAACGGAGTTTTGAGAGCGAGCGTGCGTTCGCTAGAAACATTCCACTCCTAGCGGAGCGGGATGCGATCGGCCAGCAAAAACTTTTGATCCCGCGGAAACTTCGACAGAATCGGAATGAGGTACTTTAAAAAGTCATACGACAACACGAGCACGTCTTCTTTGCTAGTCATAGTTGCCTATCAAAAAAAATTTTGAGGCGCTCGCTACGTAAGGGTAAAAGCTTTAAAAGCGCAAAAGCGTTAAAAGCGTAAAGAGCCGAATAGTTTAACGAACGTCCTGGGAACAACGAAAACCAATAAGGTCGTAACGGTCCGAGGGCACGTAGCTGTAGCGATTCGCGCAACGGAGGTAGTTAGGATAGTTGAGCCACGACCCGCCGCGCAAAACCCGAGGTTCAATGGTGCTCAAACTTTCACGGCCATCGTCACGTTTATAGGGATAAGGTTTATACAGGCTGCTGCACCATTCCCATACGTTGCCGGCCATGTCGTAAAGACCGTAGTTGTTTGGTGAGTAACGGCCGACATCTTGTAAGGCATTCGTCTTGTCGCTAGAATAAAAATTCGCATTACTCGTACTGATGTCATCGCCCCACGGATATTTTTTGCCGCTCAATCCGCCGCGCGCCGCATATTCCCATTCGGCCTCGGTCGGTAGCCGCACACGTTTCCCTCTTTGTTTGCTCATCCACTCGCAATAAGCCACTGCGTCATGCCAACTCACATTAACCACCGGACGATTCGTGTTCTGCAATTGCTCGGTCCAATTGTTGGGCCGGTCTTGCGCAGGATTCGCCACGAGGAATTTTTGATACTGCGCCACGGTCACTTCGTACTTGTCCATATAAAACGCAGCGACCGAAACTTGATGCGGAGGTTTTTCATCGCCGTAGTCATTACTGCCCATCGTAAAAGTGCCGGCGGGAATGAGCACCATGCCGACCGGGGCGCTCGTTGTTGGCGTCTCTTGCGGCTGCGCGCGCTTCGCTGTCGCGGCAGCTTGCAACCGATCACACTCGCGCATTTGTTTCGCCACGTAGGCATCGTTCTCACGCAAGGCCAGCGCTTGCTCATATTGGTCTTTGGCGCGCACATACTCGCCTTGTTTGAAGAGCCGGTCACCGGCGGCTTTATAAGTTTCATACGAGGTTTGTTGCTCCGCCAGTCTTTCGTCGCAGGCTTGCTTGCGCGCGGTGGCATAGCCGTCGTTGGGCTTTTGCAACAGCGCGCTCTCAAACTTATTGCGGGCTTCGGTGTATTTCTTTTGTTGATAAAGCGCGTTGCCGTCGCTGCAATACTGCTTGTAAAGCTTATCGCGTTCGGCCTCGCTTAATTTTTGATCACAAGCTTTGAGCTTTGCCGCAACATTGGCGTCGCCGGGTTTTTGTGTCAAAGCTTGTTGGTATTTCTGCTTCGCTTTGACAAACTCATTGCGCTTAAACAACTCGTCGCCGTCGGCAACATGTTTGAGATATAAACTGTCTAAGGGCGACAAGCGTGTTTTCGTCTGCGGCGGTGTCTGCTTCGTGGGTTGGTTCCAATCGTCATATTGTATAATCAGCCAAGTGAGCACGGCCACCGTCAACACGATGCCGGACACAAGCCAAGTGCGAGAAGAAATCTTTGTTGCTTTGGGCGGAGGTTGCTGCGGCGTGGTAATGGGCTTTTTCTTTTCAACTACTGGCCTCGGCGGTGGCGCGGCTTGAGGTTGCGGCGCTGCTTTTTTTGGCAATGGCTGCGCGTGGGCGATATCGAAAATTTTCCCATCCGGCGCGCGCATGTACAGCACGGGCGTGCCCCATTCAATCGTGTTGGAAACCGCGAAGCTCACGGCTTTGCGCGCTTCGACCACCGCGGTGTCCACGGCCAAACCTTCGGCGAGCACGTCATAAAAGGCGCGGCTGAACTCAATTGCCGCGTGGTCGGTAATTGAATATTGCATGGCCAACACCGCGGGCAAACCCCGGCGCACCAAAATCGCCGCGGTGCTGGAGAAGAGATCGCGGTCGCTGCCGCGCGCGCCTTCGCACGCATTCAACACCACCAGCTGTAGCGAGCGATGATCGGACAACATGCGGCCCAAGCTCGTGGCCGTGAGGCGTTCGCTTTCGCCGGTTTCGTTCGCCAAATAAATTAAACCTTCGTCGCTGTGTTGATCAAAACCGCCGTGGCCGATGAAATGGAAAATATGCCACGGTCCCTTATTCGCGCCCATGGCTTTTTGCAAGTCGCGCCACGTTTGGCCATTGAGCCACGTGAGCTCGAGCACGCCGCGCTCGCGCAAACGCTTTGTCGCGTTTTCCACGCGCTGCTTTTCGCGCTCAATATCGAGCTTGCCCAAATGCGGATTATTCGGGCTTACGGCCATGCCGAGAATGCGCAACGGCGCGGCAACGGCCAAAGGTTGAATGGGCTGCGGGATTTCGAGATAGCGCACAATGGGCGTGTTGCGCGAGAGACAAACGTATTCGGCATGGCGCGGGTCGTACAAAAATTCCCACGGCAGCGCCGCTAGGCCGGGCGATTGAATGCGGAGTTTGAGACGAAGCCCCAGATCTTTTTGCGTGGCTTCGCGCCAGCTCATGTCATAGCGCGTGCGCACTTCGCCAATGAAGAGCGCATCGAACAACGCGCGGCCAAAATCCTGCACGGCCTGTTCTTCGGGCAACGGCTTATTGCGCGTCTTGCCGCCGGAGCGCAGCAGCGTGTTCTGCAAAATGAGCAAGCGATTTTCCAGCGCCAGCGTGTCGAACGGAAAGCGCATAGTTTCACGCGCCTCGCCCGCGGGCGAATGCACCACGCGCACCGGATACTCCAGCCCAATGCCCGCGCTGATTTCGAGTTCAAAGTCGAGGTAATTCATACCGTACCCAATATCGGTTGATTTGTAACACCGCCTCAACGCTGTCATTCCGGAGGAACCTTCCCTCGCGCTTGAGACAAAACTATTTTTAAGATTTATTCCGGGTGCGAGGGCAGGTCTTGCAGAATGACATTTCAAAAAGTAGTCCCCGCCCTTTGTGGGCGGCTGGTGATGAAAAAAAAACTTACGTGTTCCATCAATGCCCCACAAGGGGGCAGGGCTACGAATATAGATCAACGGTCTGCGAGAAATTGCTCGGCGCGGATATTGAATTTCGTAGCGAAGAGTTTGCGCACATTACGCCGCCAATGACGCGAGATAGCCGTCGTTTTTAACGCAAACGACAAAGCGCGGCTTGGCAAAATTCTTCGTCATACTATTCGATCTTATCCGATTCCGGAACTTCACGATTCGGAACCTTTTGCAGGATCGTGCTCACTTTTTTCTTCAGGTTAGCCTCGGACTCTGCTCGGGCTTTGGCGGCCTCGAAGTTTTTGATCAGCTCATCAAGCTCGGGGAGAAAAGCTTCGGGCATTTTCTCAATCAAAGAAACAATGCTCTCGCGGATGGTCATCATGCTCGCCCGTTGCGTCAAATTGAATTTTCGCGCAAATATGCGTTGGGAAAAATTTTGCCGCAATAAGAATATTTGCGCTTGGGTTTCTATTTCAAAAAGAACTCCCGCAAAGACGCGAAGGCGCAAAGAACCCGCAAAGCTTTTCTTTGCGAAACCTTTGCGGCTCTGCGGCTT
>CAYNDW010000549.1:0-4841 GCA_964395375.1 uncultured Cytophagia bacterium | reverse complement strand
TTGGAGTTGTGGAGTGGTGGAGTGGTGGAGCTGGGGAGTGTTGGAGTATTGAGAAGCCAACAACCCACTACTCCAACAATCCAACACTCCAACACTCCAACACTCCAAGTGTCCTCCCTCACTTCCCGTTGAGCGATTTGAGAAAACCGTAGAATGAAACGCCGAAGCTCACTTCGAAGAGGGCGAAAGAGGCGCCGTAATAGCGATCATACTTTTCGGCGCGGGCAAAATAGTTTTCCCGCACCGCGGGATCGCCGCTGACGAGATATTGTTCATAAGCTTCATCGGCTTCGCGTTTCAAGAGCACGGAGCCAACGCCCGCAGCCAAGCTGACGGCCGCGGAAAGGTAAGCCAGCTTGCGATGTTTTGCGATCCGCGCACGCCAGCCGGCATGTTCCTGGGTTGACGCCGCGGCATAGTCAAGATCCTTTTCCAACACGATTTCATAATTGCGCTTGCTCCAAGCCGTTTCGCCCCTCCCTCCCACTTCGATCGGCATTGCACGATAAGCCGGGTGCCGCAATTCCACCCGCGCGGTTTGACTTTCCGGCAAACGCAAAACATAGGGCGTTGTGCCCAAGAACTTTCCTTGCAGCCATACTTGCGCGCCGTACGGCACGGAGTTGAGGCGATAGCCGGTCTTCATGCGCGCAATCACCTCCAAGGAATCTCCGGCCCGCAGCGCCACGCGCTCGCTCCAATCTTCATCCAGCCAGCTCATGTCATGCGCGGCTGGCACCACGATTTCATAATGCCCGGCAGCCAACAATATTTTTCGCAACGGTGTTTTGCCCGCGGCTTTGCCGTTGATGAAAACCGGCAAACCTTCTTCCAATGAATAAACCGAAAGTCTCGCGTGCGCGGAAGTATCGGGGAGGTTGGTTTGCGCGAAGAGCGCGGTGGTTTTAAAAAAGAGGAGCGCGAAAAAGAGGAGTATTCGCGTGAGATGCGAGGCAAAAATTCCCCCCTTGAGGGGGGTTAGGAGGGTGTGCTTCGCTGTTGTCTGCTGTAATGACACCCCCCTGGCCCCCCTCAAGGGGGGAATGATGGAAGCGCTTTTCATCTTCAATTCGTCCCCAAATTTTCTTGCGGCCCGAAGATGTAGAGATAACGATCTTCACTTGCCACGATCAACCGGTCCTTCCACACGATGGGATTGGTGCGCACGCGGCCTTCCAAAGTCCATTGCCAAAGCAGCGCGCCCGTGCTCACATTCAGGCCGTAGAAATTTTTATCCAACGAGCCGAAGAAAATTTTGCCGCCGGCAATGAGCGGCGAAGTGCCGATGCCGCTCGTGGCGCGAAACGTCCACACCACCGCGCCATCGCGCTGCCGCAGTGCTCGCACTACGCCATCGCTCGCGCCGAAAATCACGAGGCTATCATTGAGCGCGGGCGCATTAAAGATGCGGCCCTCGGTTTTGAAACGCCATTTTTCCGCGCCGGTGTTTAACTCCAAAGCGACAATGAGATCGCGCGAAGCGCCGATATAGACGTGCTGCGCCGCAATGACCGGCGTGCTCAAAATTGGTTGCGCGAGATCGGCCTCCCACAAAGAGGCGCCCGTGCTCGCATGCAGTGCGTATACTTTGCCGCGATCCGTGGCCGCGATTAAAATGTTTTCCGCGAGCGCGGGCGAGGCATGCAATTGCCCGGTCGCGCGAAATTGCCAGCGGCGTTCGCCGTTGTGCAGGTAATAGGCGTCAACATGTTCGTAGATCGCGGAGACATACACGCAGCTATCGGCCAGCAGCGGCTCGCTGGCAATGTCGCCGGCGTCGATTTCCCACAGCTTTTTTCTTTCCGTCAAATTGAAATGCAGCAACGTTTCTTTGCCATAACGCATCGCGATAATCATATGCTCGTTTTGCAGCGCCATGGTTCCGGCATGGCTGCCGGGCATTTTTTTCTTGCCGAGTGGGCGCTGCGTGGCCAGGTCAAACGTGAACAATTTTCCGTCCAACGTGGGCGCGAACAATACGCCGTTATACACAAAAAGATTTTGCGCTGCCGCGGAAGAAAGTTTGAACCGCGCGATTTCAGCCAGCGGCAAAGCCAATTCCGCTGCATGCAGCGAGGTGCGCGCCGGGTTTGCGCCGGCCATGCGCCAATTATCGTTCGGGTTTTCTGTTTCGGGAAGAGGAGCGACGAAACGATTGCAGGCGGTGAGACTGATAATGAAAAAGAAATAGGTCAAAACGATTTTAAAGTAGCACATAGTCGCTAAGCTTTTTGAGTAATTTCATGGAAGAGCGCAACAAAAGACTCATGAGTATCATTGACAGAGGCAACGACTTCGTCCAGCTTCTCCAGATCGATAAGAAAGCCATAAATCTTGGTTGCGATATGGCGAAATCCCAACAGTCGCTTAAATGCTTCCAAAAGCGGGAAAGGAAGGTTTAACTTTTCCAAAAGATTGCGGAACTCGTTTAAAGCCATTTGATGCGAGCTTGGTCCACTTGGTAAAACCGCGTTCCAAAATTTCAAGGAACGAAGCATGAGATGCTCGAGTGCATTAAAGTAACCGATGCAGGCATACGCCAGCGCCGAACTACGCAACGAAGTTTCGGCTCGACTCGCATGGAATCGCACGATATCGTCTTTTACCCTCTCAAGATTTTCGAGACCAAAAGCGATTTCCTGCTTGAATACTTCAGGCGTCATAAAGCACTCGGCCTTCACTTAAAATACGTTCGCGCAGATAACCGTGAACATTCTTGAAATCGGTTAAACTTACAGGGCGAGTCGTTGTCATCAAACAGTCAGTCACAGCCACAAAAAAATCCCGACTCGATAATCCTTCAACACATAAATCAAAATCCGAGTCGTCACGGAAATCGCCGCGTGCGAACGAACCATAGAGAATCACACGTTGCGCGCCATGCTGCTTGAGTATGTCGACGACTCTTTGCAGGTCCGCAGCAATCTGGCGAGAGTAGCGGGGATTGCCTTCATTTATTCCTTGTGTGGTTTCCATATCTCAAAAATCCCAGCCGAAGAAAAATTGGTGATGCACGCCGCGTTCGAGATCGAATTGTTTGAATGAAAGCCCCTTGTCGATATTGGCCCAATACAATCTGCGGCCGAGGTCATAGCGCAACACGAGAAAGCCGCCGAGGTGCAAGCGCGCGCCGAAGCCGACGCTGCCGAGCATGTCTTCCAAACGATTATTCCACGCATTGCCCATGTCGAAGAACAACGCGCCGCGTATCGCGCTGAAGCCCAGGCCGCCGAAGGGAAACGCGACCGCGAATTGATCGATGAAGGGGAAGCGAAACTCGTTGCTCACCAGAAAAGTTTTTTGCCCATAAATCTGCCAGCGCGGATAGAGGCGCAAATCCCAACTGCCGCCCATGAAAAATGGGAACGCTTCTTTGCCGTGATTGTATTGCACCGTGGTACGAAACGCATAAGCCGTGCGCAAACTCGTGCGGAAATAACGCCGATAGTCCGCAATCACGGTATAGAAATTCACGTTCGATTGATTGACGTCGATGGTGTTGCCCACCGTGAAGTTGAAACGCTCGCCGTCCATCGGGCCGGAAGGGCCCCAGAGCGAGTTGTCTTTGATGTAGGAGACAAAATTCGAAACGAGCAGCGCGCGCAACGTGTTGAAACGCGACTCGCGATCTTTATCCGACTGCCGCACGTTAATGCTGGCTTCCACCCGTTGAAACACGCTGAGCGGATAACTAATCGCGCCGAAGCCGCCGTAACGCCGCTCGTAAAAAAATCCTTCCGCGCGGTTGTAATAGCGGCCCGCGAAATGATACAAGCCATACGCATGATTGGCGCGATGCGAAAGATCGACCTTGCTCACCGCGAGATTGAAACTGCGCAGAAATTCGTCTTTCGTTTGCGCATTGTTGAACACGAGAAAGTGATATTGCTGATTGCCGAGCATGTCCGACATCGCCAACTGCGCGCCGCCGGAAGTGCCGAACACGGGATCCTGCGTAATCGAACTCTGCGCAATATCGAGATTAAACTTGCGGCGATAGCGCACTTGACTGGGCGCAAGCTTGCCCTCCAATTTCTCCACCGTCCACGGCGCGCGTCGCATCATCATGGTATCGACCGCGGACACGCGCGAATGCGCAAACAAGTCCGCAACCTTTTCCAATTCGCGCAATTGAAAGCCGAAATTTTCAAACGCCGTGAACAGCAAGCTGCCTTTGTCGGTCCACTCCGCGTCATACGCGCCGGTGGTGAAGCTCGTCACTTTGCGCAAGTCCGCGTCTCCATTGATCGCGCGCGGATAAGCCTGCGGCTTCACTTCGCCCTCCGCCATGCTGTGCAACGGCGCGGTTGAAACCACTTGCACGTCCGCATGCTGCGCTTGCATGACCCAAATATTATACACGCCGTCGCGATCGGAAGTCAGCGCGAGAAACTTGCCGTCGGGCGACCATGCAGGCGCATAGTCGTGGTGCTCGCCAAAGGTCGCATACTCGATATTGCCGCTTTCCAAATGATAATAAAAAATATTGTGCGCGCCTTTACGGCCCACCTCCGTGCGGTCGGAGGAAAACGCGATCACTTTGCCGTCGGGCGACCACGCGGGGTCGCGGTCATCATAAAAATCGTTCGTGAGCTTGCGCAAGGCATTCGTGCCCAAATCCAAAATGTAGAGATCGTGCATGCCCGCGAAGCTGTTGCCGGAGAACACGATGCGCTCGCCTTCGGGCGACCAGTTGGGCGAATGCAGCGTCACCAGTTCCTTGAACTGATGGCGCGCCAGCACGCGCTTTTCTTCCAAAGAATAAATGTAGAGCGCGTCTTGCCCGTTGCTTTTGGAAACGAAAACCAAGCGTCCGCGTTTGTCGGCGTCCAGCTTGCTCT
>CAYNDW010000548.1:0-4843 GCA_964395375.1 uncultured Cytophagia bacterium | reverse complement strand
CGGTTGAACCCAATGGGGACAGTGCTTGAAGGGGAGTGGGATGAGGTGTTCAGCGTCGTCAAACAATGTTATGAGCGGATGAAGAAAGATTGCGGTCGTATTTCCTGCACGGTCAAAGTCGACTATCGGAAAGGGCGTGCAGGGCGTTTGCAGGGTAAAGTTGCCAGTATCGAGAAGAAACTGAAGAGATCGATCAAGCAGTAGAAAATTGTTGTTGTGCCTTTCAGTCATCGCACTCCGTGCCGCGCGCCGCGGACAGATTCCATCCTCGCTTCATTTGACACCTCTCGCCATATTAGTCGAAGAATCCTCTTTCCTCCAGGACACGCGAGTAGCGAAGCTCTCCACTGCCACATAGCTGTCTCAGTCTGTTAGGGCGCGAGTCCGAATCGACGACGCAGCCCAATGGGGCAAGTAGTGAGAAGGCATACGATTCATTAATTATCCAAACGTATGTCATTCGTATTTGAAGATAATAGTCTGCCTATGTATACTGCGCGAATTCGCAGGCTAATTTGTGTGGGCGGCGAAATCGCCGAATCGTGTCAGGGTGCGGAGAGGTGAGCGGTTTGAGTGGCGCAATGGCAAGCCGTGTGACGTATGCACAGTAGCGTGGCCGATGAGATCGTTCTTGATCCCAAGCGACAATCCGATCTTGGGCTCTTGTCGAAGGATCGCACGATTCTTGAGCGGGAGGTGATGGAGTTCCGTCCGTTCGGATTGGATGTGCAAGGACAGACGATCCGGGACCTGAGTGGCATGAGCATCAGAGCCATCGTCGTCTATCTTGAGAAATTCCTGGCCCGTGAACGAGGCGATGTCGCAGGAGGTCAGGCGGTCGAGGAGCTGTGTCGTCTCTTGAATCAGCGTATCAAAGATCCGGTCTATCATGTGACACCTGATTTTTTGAAGAACGCATGGAATAGTTATACATACGAGTTCGCCGCCTATGTGTACGAATTCTGCGAGCAGATGTCCGGCGATCCTCGATTTGTGTTTCAGGGCGGAATGGAGAAGGCTTCTTCGATCATGCAAGTGCTCGCCAGGCCATTTTCATTGGCGCAGATTTACAGCATGTTTCCCTATTTCGGGAACAAGTTCGCTTCCGGCTCGGTCGAATTTCGAGTTGTCGAAGTGACGCCGACCTCCGCAACCTTGGCCATGAAGTTTTCCGACCGGACACTTCGTCAGTTTGGCCCGTATAAAAGACGGTGCGCGCATCTGATGTGCCAGGCTGCGCAAGGTATCATGGCGGCGGTACCGGTTCGTGTTCATGGTTTGCCACCGGCCACTCTGACAGACCTGTCGTGCATCTCGAACGACGATGAGTGGTGCCAATGGGTTATCCGATGGCCAGTACAAAAGCAGAGCGCATGGCGCCGTAGGGTTCGTCGAATAGTGGCAGCGCCGGGAGAGGAAGGTCCGTCGCAGGTCCATCCGCACGCATCTTCTTTGCCTAACCAGGCTGAGGCTATTGTGCCTCAGGGGAGTGCGGGTATCCGGGGAATCGAAGGGGCGCTGCCCTATCCAGCGACCGACAGCACACCACCGCGGCGGCATGTGAGATGGCTCTTGATCGGCGCGCTCACCGGTCTGGCGCTGGCCGTGGGACTTCGTGTGATGATTCCATCGGCAAGCTGGGGCGAAGTCATCCTTCTCGGCGTGATGCCGATGCTCGTCGCCAGTATGCTGACGAATCGCCATCTTCGTCTCGATAGCCAGCAACGCGAGGCATTGATTCAGGAGCAGATTGCATTTGTCGAGTCTCGGCATGAGGAGCTACGCGAAGCGTACTTAGAGCAGGAGCAGACACGCGTCGAACTGCGGAGAAAAGTAACTCAGCTGACCGCCCTTCACCGAGCAGGATTGCTGTTTAGTTCGACGCTGGATCGCGAGGCGTTGATGCAGAAAGTCTTGGAGGCGTTGACCAGCGATTTACACTACGACCGGGCGATGATTTCTTTCTACGATCCAGTCCGCCAAGTCGTCGGGGATGCGCGGGCGTTCGGCGTTTCTCCTGAGATCCAGGCGTTTGCGAGGGCTCGTGAAATTCCCGTCACGGATCCCATGAGTCCGGAAGGGATTGTGCTGCTGCAGGGGCAACCCCTGTTGGTCGGAGATGTGCGGGAGGTATGGGATCGTATCCATCCGTTGAACCAACAGCTTGCGCTGCTGACACAGGCCAAGTCGTGGATCGCCGTTCCGTTGAAGATCAAAGACCGGATTTTTGGCAGCTTGATGGTCGATCGGATACAGGCGCACAGCCTGACGCAAGACGATCTCGAGTTGATGATCACCGTGGCCCATCAAGTCGCGATCGCATTGGATAATGCCTCGGCCTACGAACAGATTGAGGGGTTGAACGTCGGACTCGAAGCCAAGGTGCGTGAACGCACGGCGGAATTGGAACAGGCGGATCGTGTGCGGTTGCATTTTCTCTCGCATGTGTCGCACGAACTCAAGACGCCGTTGACCTCGATCAAGGGGTACTTGCAGAACCTCCTGGATGGATTGACCGGGCCGCTCAATGAAAAGCAGCAGCGGTATCTGTCGCGGATGCTGGATAATTCGAATCGATTGATCCGGATGATCGAAGACTTGTTGGACCGCACGAGGATTCACTCCGGGAGATTGGATCTCGTTCCAGGCGAGATCGAGCTGGGCCATTGTGTGACGGACGCTGTTGAGCAACTTCGCTTGCTGGCCCAGGCCAAACGGCAGGTCTTGGAAGTGGTTGTTCCATCTATGCCGCTGGGAGTCTGGGCGGATCGCGACCGCCTGATACAGATTGTCATGAATTTGGTTCAGAACGCGGTGAAATTTACTCCGGAAGGCGGCACGATTCTGGTGACCGTGAGGCAAGAGAACCAGTCGTTAGCCGGAGTCTCTGTGCGCGATACAGGGCCAGGGATCCCCCCGGAATTCCTCGATCACATATTCGACCCATTTTTTCAGGTTAAACAGGTCCGGAGTGGAGTCAAAGGGCTGGGCTTAGGTCTGTCGATTGTGAAGACATTGGTGGAGTTGCAGGGCGGGACGATCGCTGCGACAAGTGAACCGGGGCAAGGCGCGGAATTGTATTTCACAATCCCGTTACTTCCTGCGGTAGCGATGCCGTACGGACCCGCCTCGGCTGAAGCGCCTCGCATTCTGGTTGCCGAGGATGATCCGGATATTCGTCAACTCTTACAGGACCGTTTAGGGGGCATGGGGTATCGTGTTCAGTCGGCAGTCGATGGAGTCCGAGCGTTAGAGGCGGTGCGGGCTGAGACGTTCCAGGGCATGATTCTCGACATGGGTATTTCGTCCATGGAAGGGCTCGATATCCTTCAGGAGATACGAAAGCTGGATCAGGAACTCCCAATCGTCATGGTCACGGCGTCAGGCGCTAAAGAGTCTGCGGTTCGCGCAATCGGTCTCGGCGCGCAGGCCTATATGTTGAAGCCATTCGATGTCGACCAATTACAACAAGTCGCAGACTATTGGTTTCAACAGTTGGAGCGACCGTCACTCGAATCTGCCGATGGGTCGAGCATGTCTGGGCCAATGAGGTGAGGAATATCGTTTCCAGGTCCCTTGTTCGATTGTGGGCGTTGTGGATCTGTACGGTCATGCTCTGCATAGCCGGCTTGCCCGGAGTGGGCTCAGCGCAAGTGCCGCGCATCCAAGGGCAGGGAGCCGCCGCAGCGGGGATGAGTAATGCCTTTGCCGCTCAAGCCGATGATCCGTCGGCTCTGCATTATAATCCCGCCGGGATGACACAGTTGCGGGGAATTCAACTCATGGCTGGGGCACTCGGGTCCGGTGGGTCGACAAATTTTACCAGCCCCACCGGCGCAACGGTTCGTGGCGATCGAAACGGAAGCGCGGCCTGGCCCCCGCCCGGTCATACCTACATCACAGCGAACTTGAAGAGTCTTGGGATCACGGCTTTGGGAGATCTGACTGTCGGAATCGGCCTGACGGCCCCCTTCGGCTCGCTGACTCGCTGGCCGAACGATGGGCCGTTCAACACGGCCACGACATTTAGCACGCTGCCGCTTTTGGATATCAAACCGACCGTGGCCTACAAAGTCACGGAGAATCTCTCTCTCGGGTTGGGAGCGGATATCTATACCTTTAGCAGCGTCCTCGGCGAAGGGCAGGTCGAGAAACAGTTTATCTCGCCCGGCGCCCCAGCGTTTCCATTAGCCCCTGCCGGCTCGAAGGTGGAACTGTCAGGCAAGGACACCGCGGCTGGTTTCAATGCCAGCTTACTGTATACGGCGTTGCGCAATGCGGATGGAAAGCCGCTGGCAAACATCGGGATTGTGTATCGTAGCCAAGCGACGCTACACCTGAGCGGCGCATTATTGGCCAATGGAGCCAAGATATCCGATGCCAGCGCCACGCTGGTCTTACCGCAAGTCATTACCGGCGCGATTGCCATCTGGCCTGTTCGGACCAGTGAACGGGAGTGGAAATTGGAGATGGACGTCGACTACGTGGGGTGGAAGTCCGTTCGAAATCTCGATGTTACATTGGCCAATGGGGTGACAATTCCACAGCCGCAGAATTGGCGCAATACCTATGCGGTCATGATCGGAACCGAATACAAGTGGCTGGCGCTTGAATCGTTCCCGCATTGGGAAGTGGCGCTGCGAGGCGGCTATACCAATCAGCAAAATCAAATACCCGATTTGACCTACGATCCTGGAATTCCTTCGGCGGATCTCCATGTGGTTGGGGGAGGGGTGGGATTCTTGTGCAAAGAACAGGGGTTGTTTTTGGGCCTGATACCGTGTGGAGATATCGGCATCGGCTCGCTGAAACCCAAAGCGATCGGAGTCGATCTCTCAATGCA
>CAYNDW010000547.1:0-4856 GCA_964395375.1 uncultured Cytophagia bacterium | reverse complement strand
GCAGCGGCCGGACTGGTGGGGCAGCAAGCGCGGCCGCCGCTCGACATCTCCGCCACGCGGGTGCGCGCCCTGCTGCGAGCCGGGAAAAGCGTGCGTTTTCTCGTGGCCGACGGTTGCCTGCGGTACATTCGCCGCCATCACCTTTACACCGACTGAAGTTATACCGACTGAAGATGCCGCAAGACCTTGCTTCCCTACAGGCGGTGGTGCTCGCGGCCCTGGACGACCTCAAAGCCGTCGACGTCAAAGCGTTTCCCGTGCTCATTCGCCTCGGTGCAGATCAGCCGGAAGTGCTCGCGGATTTTTCCAGCAATCAATTCAATCACGTCATTGCGTGCGTGCCATTGGAGCAAGATACGCTGTGGTTGGAATGCACCAGTCCAATTGCGCCCTTTGGGCATTTAGGCACGGACACAGAAGATCGCAATGCGCTGCTCGTCACGCCCGCCGGCGGCAAGCTCGTGCGCACGCCCATAAGCAAGGCCGCGGACAATCAACAAGTGCGGCTTGCGCGCATCACCCTCAAAGAAACCGGCGACGGCCGCGGCGAAGTCCGCACGCGATACACCGGCAACCAACAAGATCGTGTGCGTCAAGCATTGGCGCAAAAAACGCCGCAAGAGCGCGAAGATTGGCTGCGGCAGGAGATCGACATTCCCGGCTTTCGTTTATTGAAAACGGATTATGCCGCGGTGGAAAACAAAGCGCGCGAAATTTCGCTGCCGTTGTCGCTGGAACTGCCGCGTTTGGCTTCGCGCTCGGGCACGCGTCTCTTCTTGAAGACAAACCTGATGGAGCGCTGGAAACATGTTCCGCCCGCGCTCGCGACGCGCACGCAGCCCGTGGATTTGAGTTATAGATTCATCGATCTTGATTCGATCACATATGAATTGCCCGAGGGCTATGGCGTCGAAGCCGCGCCCGCGCCGGTCAAGATCGACGCGCCATTTGGAAGTTATTATGCCGCGGCGGATTTCAAAAGCGACGATACGCTCGTCTATGTGCGCCGCATGGAAATGCGCGAAAGCAAACTGCCGCCCGAGCAATATGAAGCCTATCGCAAATTTCGCGCGGAGATCGTGAAAGCGGATGCGATGCAGGTGGTGTTGGTGCGGAAAGGGAATTAGCCGGGCGGGGGTATTCGCCCTTCTATTGGCCTCCTTGAAAAAATCAAGAGCTGTGGTTCTGTATTGCACCGCAGCTCTTTTCTCCGCTTGCGATTCTTACTTTTTGCAATAATGATCATCACTTCCATTGACAAACGCGAATTTTGTGGTTATTGTTACCGCATCATTCCCCTCCTGATCAAGTAGAGTTTTCGAATGTCAACTGCAATTCTTACCAACACCGACGACATCTTTCTCGGTCGTGTCGATGAGCAAGAGCGTTTCCGTGAAACCTTGCACACGCTGCAACGCGAGACGGGCACGCTCGCGAAATTCAAAAACAAGCTTGCTGACACGCCCGACAAACCGCCGTTTGTCTTCCTGCTTTATGGCGAAGGCGGCATGGGCAAATCACGACTTGCCGGACGCCTGCGCGATATTGCCGCGCAAGAAGAGGAATTTAAGGGGCACTTCCGTGTGATAAAGATGGATTGGGAGAATCGCAAGCAGCTTGACATGCGTCTCATTGCTCGTGATGCAGTGACACCCGAAACCGTGTTTGAAAATCTCTATGCTGTATTTCGTGACGAAGGTTTTGGCCGCGAGTTCGATCCATATGAAGAAGCCGTGAAAACGCGCACCGCTGCAGAAACGAAAGTGGCGCAGGCGCTTGAGCGCGTGCCCGAAGGCGGCGAACGTTATGCCAAGCTGCGTGAGTTGGGAGGACAAGGGCTTGCATGGCTCGTGCGCAGCGGCATGCTCGGTGCGTTGCCCATTCCGGTTTCGGAAGAATGGATGAGTAAAACTTTCGGAGCAATTTTAGGAACCGGAGCAGAGGCATTCAGCCGTGCTCGCGAAACCGCAACCACGATGTTGCGCGCTACGCTTCACCCTGATGAGTTCGATCTTTTCACATTACCGCACGAAACCTTGGCGCGCAAGCTTGCGGAAGGCATACGCGAGAGCGCTGGGGACAAGCCCATCATCTTTTTGCTCGATACCTATGAAATTGCCGATCGCGCGGATACGTGGCTGCGTTTGGTGATGAAACGCGCCGGCCCGCGTGTGCTCTGGATTCTGGCCGGGCGCGATAATCTTGCGGACTCGCGCAAGTTTGGGCAGCATTGGTTCATCGGATATCGTGCGGAGTTCAGCTCCGAACGCTTACGCGTGTTTCCGCTAGGCGAGTTTAGTGTGGAGGAAGTCAAAGACTATTTCAAATGGCGCGTGCCGGAGCGCCCGCTTGATAATGAGAGCGGCCTTGCCATTCACCAAGCCACACTTGGCATTCCGCTCGCCGTGCGCGAGGCTGCGGCCATTTGGAAGAGCAACGTTGAACTCGCGGATATTGTCGGCAACGTGCCGCCGCGTGCGCCGCGCGAGCAAATTGTGAAAGTGATGACCGAGCGTTTTCTGTTACACTGCTTCGATGATCCGCAGCACCCGCACGATCGTGTGTGGCTCTATGCTCTTGCTTTGTCATATCGCCCCGAGGCACAAGTACTCGCAGCCATGATGCAGAGCGAAGATTTGGAGCACGATTTGAGCGAGCTAGAGCGCCGCCATTCGTTCGTTTTCGTGAGCGCGATGAAGCTACACGACGGCGTGCAAGCTTTCCTGCGCGAATACCTGTTGCACGATCTGCGTCGCAATTCCAAGGAAGTCCGCAGCCTGCACGAACGCGCCATTGCATACTTGGAAACACAACGCCAAGTCCGCGAGGGCAAAGCTCAAACGCTAGAAGACTGTGTAGCCGATGAACGCTGGACCGCGACTATGTTGAGCTTGACGTACCATCGCTTTTGGTTGGAGGAAGATGAAGGCTGGGCTACGCTGCTGCCGGCATTTACTGCCGGATCGGCTTATGATCAAAAATTCGGCCATTCGCTGCTTGAGATCGCGGGAACATTTGCCGGAATTTCAACGCAAAACGCAAAGCGCAGAATTGAGATTTTAAAAAATGGTTTTGATAAAGATGCGAACGCAGAAGCTAAAACTGCATTGCTTACAGAATTAGAAGCCACACGACATTGGTGGAATGAAGACGGTGACAACCTTGAAAGGCACTGTATTCTTGACATGAGGCGCGGTCGCTCGCTTGTGCTACGTGAACAATATGGCGAAGCACTTGCTTTGTATAAACAGATCGAAGAGAAATTGCCGAGCAATTATCTTGCGCTCAGGCGAAAATTAGCGGAGGCGTTTAGTGAAGTCGGTTGGAAATTGGGTTGGGAACGAGGCTTTGCCAAACCTTCTGAAGAAGCAAAAGATGCTTTCCTTCACGCCGTTGCCCTCCGACCTGATAATCCTCATCTTCACGTTGGTTTAGGTGTGATGTATTTTGGTTTAAAACGGTTAGATGAGGCCGAGCAGGCAATTGGACAAGGTATTAAGCTAGGAGTAGACAAAGCCATGGCGTATAACTGGCTGGGCAATGTGTATGATGGCCTGAAACGTTATGATGAAGCCACAACCCAATATCAACGTGCGATTGAACTTGATCCGAAGGACCCCTATCCTCATAGCAATTTGGGCAAAGTCTATTTCGATCTAAAACGGTATGACGAGGCCATCACCGAATATCAACGTGCGATTGAGCTTGATCCGAAATACGCCTACCCGCACAACGGCTTGGGTAGTGTGTACCGTCAATTGAAACGAAACGAGGAAGCGATTCCTGAATATCAGCACGCGATCGGGCTAGATCCCAAATACGCTACTCCTCACAATAGCTTGGGCAATGTATATCGCGATTTGAAGCGCTACGATGAGGCTATTGCCGAGTATCAACGTGCAATTGAACTTGACCCGAAATTCGCTTACCCTCATAATGGCTTGGGCAATGTGTACCGTGATTTGAAGCGCTACGATGAGGCTATTGCCGAGTATCAACGTGCAATTGAACTTGACTCGAAATGGGCCACACCTCACAACAATTTAGGTAATGTCTATAGGAGTTTAAGACGACTTAGCGAGGCTATTGCCGAATATCAGAGCGCGACTGAAATTAATCCGAAATGGGCTACACCGCACGACAATTGGGGCGACGTGTTCCGTGATTTGAAACGCTTCGATGAAGCCATTGCTGAATATCAACGCGCGATTGAGCTTGATCCGAAATCGGCGATCTCTCACAATAGCTTGGGTAATGTGTATCGTGACATCAATCGCCGCGACGAAGCCATTGCCGAATATCAACGTACGATTGAATTGAATCCGAATTGGGCTGCGCCTCATAGCAATCTCGGCATAGTATTTCGCCGCACTCAAAAACTTGAAGAAGCGTTGGCTGAATTTCAACGGGCTGTCGAACTCGCTCCCAAAGAAGCGACGTATCATGCTTCGCTGGCAAACTGCTATCGCCAGCTTGACCGAGAAGCCGAAGCCACTGCTCAGATGCAGATCGTGCAAAAGTTGTTAAAAGAAAAGAATGAGTATGATCGTGCGTGTTGCGCCGCTTTGTTGGGTGAGATTGAAGAAGCTTTATCACTACTCAAAACTGCATTAGAGCAAAAACAGGCATCATTGGAGTGGGCACGCCGCGATGTGGATTTCGATTTTATTCGGGATGATCCCCGCTTCAAAGCTTCGGTGGGAGAGTGAGGGCTTATTTCTTTTTCCCATGCACCAAAATCGCGGTCGCCAAAAAGCTCCACCGCGTCGTATCCCGCCGGAAGAACAAACTCCTCACAATTTTTTTCAAGCGCGGCGATTTGATCACATCGAGCGGCGCGGTGATATACTGCGTGC
>CAYNDW010000546.1:0-4878 GCA_964395375.1 uncultured Cytophagia bacterium | reverse complement strand
TCGCACGTCATCGCCACTCCGCACTTTCTCTTGACTTCTCACCCTTGGCTCACCACCTCGCGCATGATCGCTGCGAGCGCAAGTTTCGAAACGCGTTCGCATTGGCGCGCGCCGCTTTCGGGCCTCGCCGGCACGCTGCAACGATGGGCACAACTCCGTTTTGATTTCGGTGTCGCGAACAACGTCACGCTGCAAATTCGCGGCGCGGTGCAGCAACGGCTTGCGATTGACGCCGCGGCTTCGCATGCGGCCATTGGCTTTCCAAGCTCCGGCTCCACGCGCGACGCTGGAGACTTTTCTGTTGCCACGCTCATTCGTCTTTTTTCTGATAAACAAAAAAAGACCGCGCTCGGCTTTCGCGCCGAAACCAAACTGCCCAACACCACGCAAAGCAAAGGCATTGGCCCGAACACGACGGACATTTATTTGTCGGTATTAGCCTCGCGCAAACTCGGCAACGCGCTCGTGTTCGGCGATGTCGGCATCGGCATCCTCACTGCGCCGCGCGAGTTGGACGTGCAAAACGACGTGTTGAGTTATGGCTTGGGTGGAAGTTTTCATTTGGGCCGAAGGATCATTTTCGCGGCAGAGGTGAATGGTTACCTCACCACGCGCAATGTGATTCCGCTCGGCACCGCAGCGCGCGGCACAGCGCGCGGCGGATTATCGTGGCGGCGCGGAGCGTTTCAATTTGAAGCCGCACTCGTGCGTGGCCTCACTGCGAATGAAGGCGATTGGGGCGGGAGTGTGGGAATTGCGAGAACGGTGAGGTTTTAGTTCTAAGATGCGGTCGAAGCGATGCGCCCTCTCATTGTCATCCTGAAGGACCTTCCCTAGCGCATGAGACACATCTTGCTTCTGAGAGCTGTTGCAAGCGCGAGGAAAGGTCCTTTCAGGATGACAGTTTTGAGATGCGCGACAATTTTATAGATTGGAGTTGATCATGCTTCCTGAAACCAAATTCCTACTCTTCTACACGATCAGTCTCGTGCTCACCGGCGCGCTGCTCGTTTGGCTCGATCATCGCCTTCACCAACGCGAGCGCGAGTGATGTTTGCCGGACACTTTGCCATTGCGCTTGCGCTCAAAGCGCGTTATCGCGACGTGCCGCTCGCGGCCTTACTGTTCGCGGCGCAATTGTGCGACGTGCTCTGGCTCGTCTTGACCGCGCTCAACGTCGAGCACTATCGTTTATACTTCGCGCTGAATGGAACATTGCATCTCGACTTGTACGAGGTGCCATATTCGCACGCGTTCTTTTGGACGGCGTTTTATGCGCTGCAAGTTTTTTTACTCTTCGTGCGCGCCGAGGGCCAGCGCCATTGGGCCGTGCCGTTGAGTCTCGCGGTGCTCTCGCATTGGTTTTTGGATTGGCTCGTGTGCGCGCCGATTCTGCCTTTTGCGAACTTTGGCCCTGAGATAAAATTCGGCGCAAAGCTCGCGCATATTTTCCCATTCGCAGGTTTGATGATTGAAGCCGTGATCGTGTTTGCGTGTTGGCGAGTTTATGAGCGGAGGTTGAAAGAAACTGTTGCGGGGAAAAGGTGGGAGCGTGGGGCGATTTTGGTTTTGCTCACTGTGCTCTTGCTAGCGCCGGAGATTTTGCGGAGGGTTTATTGATCCGAACATATCAAAGTAGGCCTGCCTTGGTGAACATAATCATTGCTTGTGATACAATTTTGCTGTAAATTTGACCATGACGAGAACAAATTTACAGAAGTCACGACACCTTGCCCAACGCCTGCCCGAAATCTCATCTCGACGGATTGTCGTCCTTACTGGCGCGCGTCAAACCGGCAAAACCACGCTTGCTCGTGAAAAATTTTCGACGCTACGCTATCTTAATTTGGATGCGCCGGAGAATCGTGAGTACGTACGCGTGCTACGCTCTATGTCATGGGGAAAAGATTTGGGCCCTGCCGTTATTGACGAAGCACAAAAAGAGCCGACGGTTTTCGAAAAAGTAAAGTATAGCTATGACGCCGGCGAGCTTTCCTTTACGGTACTCTTGGGATCATCGCAAATTCTCCTGCTCAAACGCATTCGAGAAACGTTGGCGGGGCGGGCATTTTTTTATGAGCTTTTTCCTTTGATGCTCAGCGAGTTCGTCAATGCGACGCCCCCTTCCTCGCCCCTTTTGGCGCAATTGCTCAACGCCGCTGACATTTCCCTACCTTTGCAAGATTTGCCCGCAGTGCTCACACCACAGCAAGACGAGGCCGCACTCGCCGCAATGAATTATATGCTGACCTGGGGCGGCATGCCGGCGCTGCTTCACCTAAACGAAGTCGAGCGACGACAATGGCTACGCGATTATGGCCACACTTACCTCGAAAGAGATCTGAGCGACTTGGCGCGCCTGGATGATCTCAGCCCTTTTCGCGAGTTTCAGCGGCTCGCGGCATTGCGCAGCGGGCAAATACTTTCTTATTCGGAATTGGCGCGCGACAGCGGCATTGCAATCACAACGAGCCGGCGTTATCTCGAGTACCTCAAACTCTCTTATCAAACTTTCGTGTTGCCGCCGTATCGCAAAAATCTCACGAGCGCCGCCATCAAAACACCCAAGCTTTATTGGATGGATATCGGCATCATGCGCCAACTGCAAGGCCATTGGGGCGCTCCGACGGGCGCGGCTTTCGAAACGTTTGTTGTCGGAGAAATCTATAAATGGATTCGCACGATGGGCGAGCATGTGCAGCTTTATTTCTATCGCACGCGCTCCGGCCTTGAAGTGGATTTGCTCATTCAGACCGGCAACGGGGTTTTAGGGGTGGAGATTAAGTCCGCCGTGGAACTCGCAGCCAAAGACTATCGCCCGCTTCGCGAAGTGGCGAATGCGCTCGGACGAGAATGGCTAGGAGGGATCGTAGTCAATCGCGGCAATCGCCTCGAGTTGCTCGATAGTGAAGCGAAAATTTGGAGCATGCCAGCGCCTCGTTTGTTCGCTTGAAACTCCGTCGCCACGCTTTTTGAAGCTGTCGCGATCTTGCTTAAAAAGAACCGGCCACGAAGAAGTTCACTCTTCGTGGCCGTTCTGTTTTCGAGAGGCTTTATTCAAACAAACCCCAAAGCTTCAACTCGATTGCCCGCGCTGTTGCGCTGCGGCGAGTGCGGCGCGCGCGCTTTGGGCGTCACGCGCGCAAAGGCTTGCACCCATCGCGAGCGCTTGCTGCAAATGCGCGCGCGCTTGTTCGTGTTTGCCGAGCTGATGCGCGATCATGCCCGCGTGATAATATAACGAAGCGCGATACGTTTGCAGGCGCAGCGCTTGGGAAAGGATCGGCTCGGCTTTTTCCGCTTGGCCGTTTTTATAAAGCGCCACGGCATAAATTTCCTGTGCGTCGAGGTTGTTTGGCCGGCGTTGGTATTCACGTTCGGCGCGTGTGAGCGCTTCGTTGAGATTGAGATCATAGCTCAAACAGAAGCGCGCGTATTCCAAATCCACTTCCCACCCGTCTTGCTCGTGCTGCGCATAAGCTTCGAGCGCGAGCTTCGTCATCCGCTCCGCTTCCGCGGTTTGCCCGGACACGTGATAGGCTTCCACG
The DNA here is from genome assembly GCA_964395375.1 of uncultured Cytophagia bacterium. Taxonomy (GTDB): domain Bacteria; phylum Zhuqueibacterota; class Zhuqueibacteria; order Zhuqueibacterales; family Zhuqueibacteraceae; genus JABWAN01. Next base: position 1,330 of record CAYNDW010000546.1, on the reverse strand, counting down.
AGCTGTTCGAGAAAAGCATGGTCCGGCGTTTCACCGTAAATTTGTCTGAGGCTCGCAATCGCTTCCGCATAATTTTTCCGCGCGAGATTGATTTGCGCCAAACCGCTGCGCGCGTAAGCGTAATCGGGCCGCTCGCTCAAAATTCCGTTAAAAATAAACGCCGCGGTGTCGAGTTTGCCTTCGGTGAAATAAAGCTTGCCGAGTTGATAAAGCGTCCACGCGCGGTTTTCATGTCCGCTCGCGCCCGCGTCGCTCGCGAGCTTCATCACTTGTTGCGCGCCGGCGAGATCGCCGTGCAATTCGCGCAGATAAGCCGCGCGGGAGTACGAGCGCAGGTCTGGGCGCATGCTCAACATTTTGTCGCATGCCCTCACCGCCTGCTCATAATCTCCCAACTCAAGCATGGCGTCGGATAAAAGCCCATGGCTCATCGCGTTTTGCGGGGCCATGGCCACGGCCTGCTCCGCAAAAGTTTTGGCGTCTTCGAATTTATGCAACGTCATGAGCAACGCCGCCTGCGCGAGGATCGCCTCGAAATCTTTCGGGTCGCGCGTCAAGGCTTCTTGCAACAGCGTTTGCGCTTTGGGCATGTACTCGTGATGGCGTCCGGTGATGCGCGCCTCTTGCAAGAACAGTTGCGCGAGCTGCACGTAGTTTTTCACGACCTCGGGCTGCTTGCGGATTTCATCGCGAAAATACTCGAACGCGTGCCGGGTGTTGAGAAATTCCGCGGACGAGTTGCTCGTTCCGGTGCGATTGCTTAGTTCCGGAATCGGCCGCGCGGCCTCGGGCTTTTTCAACAAAAAATACGCGCCCAGCCAAACCACGGCAAAACCCGCGATCAACAACAACGTTTTTTGATTCTTGCTCATGACTTATGTCTCGGGTTGAATGAAAACTTTAGATCGTCATTAGAGTGTCATTCTGGAAGAATCTTCCCACGCGCTTGAAATTAACTTTCGCCCGAGCACGAGGGAAGGTTCTTACAGAATGACAGTCTGAGAGAGCCTCTTTTTTAAAAAGAAGCTCCGGCTTTAAACCGGAGCTTCTATAAAATTACACAACCTCAAAATCCTTACTTCACCAACACCGCTTTCTTCGCGGGCAAAGCTTGGCCGTCAACTTCCAAACGATAGAAGTATGTGCCCGTGGAATGATCTTTCGCATCCCAGTTCGCGGTATACGTTCCGGGCGCAAGCTTCTGATCCACCAACGTGACGACTTCTTGGCCGAGAGAATTGAACACGCGCAATTTGACCGCGGAGCTATTGGTCACCACGTACTTGATTTCCGTGGAAGGATTGAACGGGTTCGGATAATTTTGTTCGAG
>CAYNDW010000545.1:0-4885 GCA_964395375.1 uncultured Cytophagia bacterium | reverse complement strand
AAACGGAGAATCTTTTCTCTGTTCTCTCTGTTCTCTCTGTTCTCTCTGTTCTCTCCTGTTCAAAAAAGTTAGAATTTTTTTCTAACTTTCATGAACCAATGACATACCTCCGCGTTTCTTTGATTATGCCGCAAGCCTTGCTTTATCTATCCTCAATCCCATTTCACCCATTCACCAACGTAAGGAGAAGTACATGCGCAACACGGTCGCCAAATTGTTCCTCGTAGCTCTCGCGCTCGGTTTGATGGCGTGCGAGCAAAAGGCTCCGGTAGCCGAAGATCCGGTTGCACGCGGAAAGTATCTCGTAACCGTCGCCGGTTGTCATGATTGCCATTCGCCGAAAAATTTCGGTTCCAACGGCGAGCCGATTCCTGATATGGCACGCGCCCTTTCCGGCCATTCGCAAGACCTGCCTTATCCTGAATGGACGCCGGCTGACATGCAACGCAACGCCGCGGCTCTGGGCGATCCCATGTTTACATCGTGGGCCGGTCCCTGGGGCGTGAGCTTCGCCGCGAACCTCACGCCGGATGTTGAAACCGGTATTGGCGAATGGACCGAGGAGAATTTCATCCTAGCCATGCGCACGGGTAAACATCAAGGCCAGCCCAATGGCCGCGATATTTTGCCGCCCATGCCGTGGCCGAACGTGAAAGAGATGACGGATACGGATTTGAAAGCAGTGTGGGCTTATCTACGCAGCCTGCCACCGATCAAGAATCAGGTGCCGCTGCCGGTTCCGCCGAGCGCGCCGCCGCAGCAATAAATTCGTAGATCAATCAAAGAGCATTGCAAATTTAAAATTGTAAATTTTCAATTGAGAATTTGCAATGCTTCATGCTGTAATTAAGAACTGGAGAGCTCCGATGTCCCACATGCCGCCGCACGCAGGACGCGTGGACACAACCACCGAATACAATCTTTGGCACGTGATTTTCGCCTCCTCCGCGGGCACCATGATCGAATGGTACGACTTCTATCTCTACGGCACGCTCGCGGTTTTCTTTTCCGATCTCTTCTTTCCCACCGGCAATCCCACTGCTTCTTTTCTCGCGAGCCTCGCAACGTTCGGTGCGGGCTTCGCCGTTCGTCCCTTCGGCGCCGTGTTCTTTGGAAGAGTCGGCGATTTGATCGGGCGCAAATATGCGTTCCTCGTCACGCTCGCCATCATGGGCGGCGCGACCACGCTCGTGGGCTTGTTGCCGACCTATGCGCAAATCGGCATTGCCGCGCCGATCCTGCTCGTGCTCTTGCGCTTGTTGCAAGGCCTCGCGCTCGGCGGTGAGTATGGCGGCGCAGCCACGTATGTCGCCGAGCATGCGCCCGATGATCAACGCGGCTACTACACGAGCTTCATTCAAACCACGGCCACACTCGGATTTTTTCTCGCGCTCGGCGTGGTGCTCGCCACGCGCGTCGGCGTTGGCGAAGCCGCATTCAAACAATGGGGCTGGCGCGTGCCGTTCTTGCTCTCAGCATTGCTCGTGGCATTGTCGTTTTACATCCGCATCAAAATGCGCGAGTCGCCGCTCTTCAGCAAACTCAAAGACCAGGGCAAAACTTCCAAGTCGCCGCTCAAAGACAGCTTCGGCAATCGCCGCAATTGGAAGTTGATCTTGCTCGCGCTCTTCGGCGCCACTGCGGGCCAAGCGGTGGTGTGGTACACCGGCCAATTCTACGCGCTCTTTTTCATGCAACGGGTTTTATCGCTCGACTACGTGACTTCCTATCTCATCGTCGCGGTTGCGCTTCTGCTGGGCACGCCGTTTTTTATCGTCTTCGGCAAACTTTCCGATAAGATCGGCCGCAAAAAAATTATGATGGCCGGTTGCCTCATCGCCGCGCTGACTTACGTGCCGATCTATATGGCCATGCACCATTTCTCAAATCCCCTCAATCACCTCATGCTCACGCTGCTCGTGTTCGTGCAAGTGATTTACGTTACGATGGTCTATGGCCCCATCGCTGCATTTCTCGTCGAACTCTTTCCGGCAAAGATTCGCTACACCTCGATGTCGCTGCCCTATCATCTCAGCAACGGCGAGTTCGGCGGCTTCACTCCGCTCATTGCCACGGCCATTGTCGCAGCCACGGGAAATATCTACGCCGGCCTCGCGTATCCCATTGCCATCGCGCTCATGACCTTCATCATCGGCATGCTCTATTTGCCCGAAACCAATCACATCCGCATTTGGGATGAGGTGTGAGCAATATTCCCCCCTTGAGGGGGGCCAGGGGGGTGTCGTGCAACATCGCAAAGAATTGCAGCTAAGTTACACGCGCACCTCTAGTGCTGTCATTCAGGAGGAATCCTTTTGAGCACTCGGCAGCATCTCCAGCGCGTAAAAAGATTCTTTCAGAATGACATGCGAGGAGGGGAATGCGTACCTATCTTTCGCTCGGAGTAATAAAAAAATCGTTTTGCCAGTAATCGTTTTGCATTGAAGAAAAATCTTTCGGGCGCCTGCCGGGCTGTGAACTTTACCCTAGGCGTCAAATGCAAAGCGGACTCCTTTCACTGCAATCATGTCCGCTGCGCAATTCTGTCCAAAGCCTGCGCGCTCGTGTGCCATCGTAACCAAAAGCAAAAGAAGCGCTCGCTTGCCGAAGCGCCAACCTGCCTGCTCGGAATTTGTGCTTGATTTGCTGGCAGAAGTTCTTATTATGCTGTCGCCGAATATTGCTCCGAGCAAAATCTAGCCTGCACGTTCCCCTCTCGCCTGTCATTCAGAAGGAATCCTTTTACGCGCTGGAGATACTGCCGAGTGCTTAAAAAGATTTCTTCTGAATGACAACACACGAGGTCGGAAGGTAATCTAGTTTGTGCTCCGAGTAATAAATCTAAAAAGAGAAGACGCTATGACCAAAAATGAAAAGCTCACCAGCATCTCCCAAGCGCGCACGATTGAAGCGATCGCCGAGTTTTGGGACTCGCACAGCTTGGATGATAACTGGGATCAAACCCATGAAGTCGAGTTCGAAGTTCGCGCCAAACAACGGCGGCGAGTAACGCTCGCTGGGGAAATTTACGAAAGGAAACACCGTGTCGCTTGAACAAATCGGAAGTTTAGCGAAGCAATTGCCGCCCTTGGACAAGCTCCGCCTTATCGAAAGCCTCGTTCCTGGATTGAAAACACAACTGCGCCTTCAACCCGCCACGCGGCGACGTTCTTTGCGCGGTTTATTGAAAGGGCATCCAATCGGTGACGACGATATCGCCGAAATTCGAAGTGCGATCGAGCAAAATTTTCCACGAGAGAGTTTGTGATGAGAAGAAAAAACTTTGTGAAATTGCTACAGCTCCTTTGCATGAGCTTGCTCCTCGGCTGCGGCACGCAAGAATCCGCGCCGGAAGCGAGTTCGGCGCGCATCATGAATTACTCCGAAGCGGCTCCTCCGCTGGAGCAAGCACTCGCCGCGTCGGATGAAGTGCGCGGCGCGGGCATCATCAATGTCGCTGCGGTCGCGCCCGCGAGTCCACAAACCAATCTCCCCGCTACGCGCATCCTCATCAAAAACGCTTCACTCAGCTTTGAAGTAGCCAGCTACGATGTTGTGCTCGCACAGATTCAACGACTCGCGGAAGGAGCCGGCGGTTTTATCACCGGCTCGAACGCGTATCTGCGCGACGACAAAGTCAAGGCCGGCACCGTGACGTTGCGCTTGCCCGCGAATCAATTTGAAGCCATGCTCACGGAGCTGAAGAAGTTCGCGGAGAAAGTCGAGAATGAAAATCTCTCCGGCAACGACATCACCGAGGAGTTTTATGATCTCACCGCGCGGCTGGAGAATAAGAAGAAAGCTGAAGCGCGCTATCAAGACATTTTGAAATCGGCCAAGAGCGTCAAAGATATTTTAGAAGTCGAGCAAGCGCTCACCAACGTGCGCGAAGAGATCGAGCGGATGGAGGGGCGGAAGCGCTATCTCAGCGATCAAGCCGCGATGTCCACAATCACGATCAATCTGCACGAGCCGTATCCGCTTTTGGCGCAGGGCAGCGGCAGTTTCATGGCGCAAGTCAAGCGCGGCTTCGAACGCGGCGTGCAAGGCTTCGCGGAAGTCACCAGCGCGTGCATCACGTTTGTGATCGCGGGCCTGCCCGTGTTTGTGCTCGGCCTCGCGGCGCTTTGGCTGCTGCGCAAATTTTTTAGAAGAACGAAGAAGCGCCAAGCTGTGATGGCGACGCCCACCGCAGATAAAGCTTAGCGTCCTAACGTTAAGTTCGAGATTTCGCTCCAAATCCCGAGCCTGTCATTCAGGAGGAATCTTTTTAAGCGCTCGGCAGAATCTCCAGCACGTAAAAAGATTCTTTCAGAATGACAGGCGAGGAGTGGAAGGTGTAAACGACGGAGAAATCCCATTGAAAAAATGCGCCGCTTCCTTGGTATTCACCAGCCTTCTGTTTTCCTCTCCTGCTTTCTCCCAACCCCAATTCGATCTCCTCATTCAAAGCGGCCGCCTCATTGACGGGAGCGGCAATCCGTGGTATCGCGGCGACATTGGCATTCGCGGCGGCAAGATTGCGGCGATTGGCAAGCTCGAAGCGAGCGCTGCGCAACGAGTAATCGACGCGACCGGCCTTGTCGTTGCGCCGGGTTTTATTGATGTGCACACGCATGCGGAAGAGGGTCTGCGCAATCGTCCCACCGCGGAAAATTTTTTGTTCGACGGCGTGACCACAATCATCACGGGCAATTGCGGTAGCTCGGAAACGGATTTGCCGAAATTTTTCGAGGAGTTGCGCGCGACCGGCATCTCGCTCAATGTTGCCACGCTCATCGGGCACAACAGCGTGCGACGCGCGGTGATGAACACGGCGCGGCGCGATCCTTCGCCCACCGAGCTTGCAAAGATGTCGGCGCTCGTTGCGCGCGCGATGCGAGAG
>CAYNDW010000544.1:0-4886 GCA_964395375.1 uncultured Cytophagia bacterium | reverse complement strand
ACTGCGGAAACGCGCGGCCTCGAAGTGATCATCGCAGGCGCGGGCGGCGCGGCGCGGGGAGGTGGAAGCCGATTGAAGTCGGCTATGAAACGATGCGCTAGGAAACGGAGTTTCCCTAGCAAGTGCGTTCCCAAACGGAGTTTGGGAACGAGAAAATTGCAAAGCCCTCCGCAGATACTGAAGCATCAGGCTGGGAGGTGGAAGTCGGCTATGAAGCGATGCGCTTGGAAACGGAGTTTCCCGAGCAAGTGCGTTCCCAAACGGAGTTTGGGAACGAGAAAACTCTCGCGATATGAATGTCGTAGCCCAACCTGATTTGAAACGAGTTTAACAAAGCCACGGCCAAGCCGTGGCTGAACCGGATGGGGCGGATGGAGCGACGCTACACTCCCATAACCTTGCGAAACCATGCGACGGTTTTAACGAGGCCTTGCTCGAGATTCACTTGCGGCGTCCAACCGAGCAACGTGCGCGCGCGGGTGATGTCGGGCTGGCGAATTTTGGGATCGTCGACGGGCAGCGGCTTTTCGACGATTTTGCTTTTGCTGTTGGTTGCGCGAATGACGGCCTCGGCCATTTGGCGAATGGTCATCTCGTGCGGATTGCCGATGTTGACGGGATCGTGAATGTCGGAAATGAGCAGACGATAAATGCCTTCGACGAGATCATCGACGTAACAAAAGCTGCGCGTTTGCGAGCCGTCGCCAAAGACGGTGATGGGTTCGTTGCGCAGGGCTTGCGGGACGAACGTCGGTATCGCGCGGCCATCATTGGGGCGCATGCGCGGGCCATAGGTGTTGAAGATGCGCACGATTTTGGTATTGACGCCGTGCGTGCGATGATAGGCCATGGTCAAGGCTTCGGCGAAACGTTTGGCTTCGTCATAAACGCCGCGCGGGCCGACGGGATTGACGTGGCCCCAATAGTCTTCGCGCTGCGGATGTTCGAGCGGGTCGCCGTAAACTTCGGAGGTGGAGGCGATGAGAAACGCGGCGCCTTTGTCTTTGGAGAGGCCGAGCGCTTTGTGCGTGCCCATGGCGCCGACTTTCATGGTTTGAATGGGAAATTGCAAATAGTCCATCGGGCTAGCGGGCGAGGCGAAGTGCAAAACATAATCGAGCGCGCCGGAAATGTAAATGTACTCGCTGACGTCGTGTTTGATGAATTGAAACTGCGCGCCATAAAGCTGCTCGATGTTGGTGATGGAGCCGGTGAGCAGATTGTCCATGGCGATCACGTCGTGACCCTTTTGCAGAAGATACTCGCACAAGTGCGAGCCGAGAAAACCGGCGCCGCCGGTGACCAAAGTTCGAGGCATAGCTGCGTCTCCAGAATTGTTCGTGCTGTGTGTTCTAGTTGATGGAAGACGCCCGTTGAAATATCACTCGGCAATAACCTTTACTCACGAAGCAAAATCCTGTGTTCGAAAAGGCTCCTTCAGAATGACATGAAGAGGGCGGTGAAACTAAAGCTCGGTGTTGAGGATTTCCAATTTCTTTTCCAGGCCGCTGGTGGCGCGCCATTCGAGTTTGTTGTTGATTACAAAAACGAAAACCGCGTCAAGCGCGGGCAAACGTTCCGCGAGGGCGAATCCGCGCTCGACTCCCATGACAAAGAACGCGGTGGCGAAAGCGTCGGAATAAATCGTTTGCTTTGCCGCTACGGTTACGCTCACGAGTTGCGCGCCGTCCTTTTGCGCACCCGCGGGAAAGCCGGTCGCGGGATCGAGGAGGTGATGATAGCGTTTGCCGTTGCGTTCGAAGTAGCGTTCGTAATCGCCGCTCGTGGAAACGCCGCCGCTATCGCACTGAAAGCGCGCGAAGAAAGTCTCGGGCCGGCGCGGATGCTTGATCCAAACGTAGCGTTGTCCCGCGGTCAAGGCTGAAGCTTGCATGCGCAGATCGCCGCCGATCGCGATCAACACGTCGCGATAGCCGCGCTGCGCGCAGAGGTGTTCGGCGACGTCCGCGGCATATCCTTTGGCGATGCCGCCGAGGTCAATCGCCATTCCGGTTTGCTCGAAGCTCATGAACGTGTGGTTCGAGGTGGAGGAGGTGAGCGCCGGCAATGCTTCTCCGCGCCGCAGCTTGAGGTGGCGAAAATTCACAAGAGGTAACCGCGAGGTGATTTCAGCAGCAGACGGCACCTCCAGCGTATCGGTGCCAAAGCCCCACAAGCGCAACACCGGCGCGAGGGTGATATCAAACGCGCCTGCGGTCGTGGCGCTCACTGCTTGCGCCGTGGCCACGAGCGTATCGAGATCGGTGGAAATCTCCGCTTCGTATCCTTGGGGCATGCGATTGCGCGCCGCGACTTCGCTGTCATTGCGATAAGAAGAGAGCAGCGAATCCAAGCGCGTGAGTTCCGCGAACACGGTGTCAAGGGTTGCCGCGGCTTGCGACTCGCCGGTGCGGTCCGGTAGAAAAATTTTGAGCGCGACCGCAGTGTCCATCAGCACGCGCGTGCGCTCCACGGTGTGCAACGAGGGTGAGCCGCAACTCAAAAGAAAAGCACAAGCGCACGCAAAGACGCAAAGGCGCAAAGAGCGCCGCAATCCTAAGCTGATCAAAGAAACTTTCATCCTGAAATGAATCTCAAAATTCTCGCGAGGTCACGAACTGCACCAAATTCGTCAGCGCGTCTTTATAGGGCGAATTGGTATATGCGCCCAACAAGCCGAGCGCTTCATCGGCCATGCGCTGCGCGGTTTTGTTGGCGTAGCCCACGCCGTCGTGGCGTTCGATAAACTCGAGGAGGCGGCGATAATCGCCGCCGCGCGTGCGCCAGTTCGAGCCGTGGCGCACGAGGCGAATCATGCTTTTGGCCTCGCGTTTCTCGGCTTGCTTCAGCGCGTGCAACAGCGGCAAGGTAATTTTATTTTCGCGCAGATCGTTGCCGCTCGGCTTGCCGGTTTGGCTCTCTTGTCCGAGGAGATCGAGCAAGTCGTCGCGGATTTGAAACGCGATGCCGGCTTTCTCGCCGAATACGCCCATCATGGCCACCTCGGCTTCGGATTGCTCGCCGGTCAAACTTCCCAATTGACACGCCGCGGAAATCAGCGCGCCGGTTTTATCCGCAATCAAGCGAAAATAAATCTCTTCTTCCATCCAATAATCATGCTGCCGCTCGAGCTGCAGCAACTCGCCCGAACTCATGCGCTCCGCGGTGTGCGAAATAATTTCGAAGGCTTTGGTATCGCCGATGTGCAACATGGCGAGCAGCGATTTCGAAAAAAGATAATCGCCCATGAGCACGGCGACTTTGTTTTTCCAAATGGAATTGATGGAAGGAATGCCGCGACGATGATAGGAATCATCCACCACGTCGTCATGCACGAGCGTAGCGGTGTGGAGCAATTCGAGAATGGCCGCGGCTTTGAGGCGTTTCTCCGTCGGCGGCTTGCCGTGCAAGCGGCTCACGAGCAAAACGAGAATCGGACGCAACCGTTTGCCCCGCCGCGAAACCAAATAGCGCACGACTTGATCGATCAAAAAAATATCCGAGCGCAGCATCGCTTTGAACTCACGCTCGAAAGCTTCCAGATCTTCTTTGATGGGCGCAATGATATCTTTGAGTTTCAAACCCAGCCCTCCGCAACGCTTGCAAAGGGCTTTTGAAATGTCGAGCGCATGACCATTCCCCCCTGGAGGAGGGTTAAGGGGGTGTTCTCTAGCACGAGTAAGCTCATCAAAACTTATAAAGATCGAGGTTGCGGAGTTAGCAAAGCGCAAATTTGTGCGTCGCCATTTCGCGCGCTGGCTCTAAAAACAAAAAATGGGAATAGGTGGCCGAACTTTATTGCAGATCGCTTCCGTCACCGATTCCCAAAATGACGGCGCGAAAGTAAGCATTCGAGCGCCGTTTGTCAACGACAAATTTGGCGCGTTGAGTTGACTTTGAGAGGGAATTGATGTTCTTTCTGGTTGCTGGTTGCTGGTTGCTGGTTGCTGGTTGCTCGGTGCTGGTTGCTCGGTGCTCGTTCCCAAACTCCGTTTGGAAACGCACTTGTTTTTAAAACTCCGTCTCGATTCCGATTCCAACGCGCCCAATACTCCAATACTCCAACGCGTCCAATACTCCAATGCTCCAATACTCCAATACTCCAACGCGTCCAATAACCCAATACCCCAATAACCCAACTAGAGTCCCCCATGCCCGTCTCCACCATCACTTGGCACAACGATCAAATCAGAATGATCGATCAAACCCGTTTGCCCGCGGAACTGATCTACCTCGACATTGTTGCGCTCGACGTATTAGGCGAGGCCATTAAAAGCCTGCGCGTGCGCGGCGCACCCGCGCTCGGTGTTGCCGGCGCGTTCGGCACGTTGTTGAGCGCGCAGTCCTTTCACGGAGAAGATAAAACCGCATTCTTCGCGCAGCTTGAGTGCGACATAAAATATTTGCGCGCCACTCGTCCAACTGCTGTGAATTTGGGATGGGCATTGGATCGCATGAATGTCATTTTGCAAAAGCAGCGCGAGCGCAGTATCGCAGAAATCAAAGCCGCATTGCATACAGAAGCGAATGTCATCTTCGAAGAAGATCGCCGCACCTGCCGCGCACTCGCGGAACACGGGGCGACGCTCGTGCCGCAGAACGCGACGGTCATGACGCATTGCAACACCGGCGCGCTCGCCACCGCGGATTTCGGCACTGCGCTCGGCGTGCTCTTCGCCGCGCATGCGCACGGAAAAAAGCTGCACGTGTTTGTGGATGAAACGCGCCCGCTCTTGCAAGGCGCGCGTTTGAACATGTGGGAGCTGATGAACGAAGGCATCGACTGCACGCTCATTTGCGACAACACCGCCGCGTTCGTGATGCAGCGCCGCCATGTGGATTTCTGCATCGTGGGCGCGGATCGTATAGCGGCCAATGGCGATACC
>CAYNDW010000543.1:0-4910 GCA_964395375.1 uncultured Cytophagia bacterium | reverse complement strand
TTATCGTCGTGAACCATTGCGCCACGATTTCCGTCGCGCTGCCAAAAGCCAGGCTCGGATAAAACACGCCGCGTTGCGCAACCGCTAGCGGATCGCTCGTAAACTTGTTTTCGTCGGTAAACGCGCGCAAGTAAATCATATCCGTGTTTGCTTCATAGGCATGCCACGCCACGGCAAACGTGCCGGTGGAAGAAACCGCGACCGCGAGCTGCTCCCCCAAGCGCAGCATCTGCGAATCCTGCGTGATCGTAAACAAGCCGGTCAACGGCGCGCCGTCACGGTTGAAGAAGCGCGCGACCACGGCCACCGGCAAGGTATCGATGACCCACGTAACCAACACGCGGCCGTTGCGATCCATGATGATACGCGGGCGCGAATAGGGATCGGGATCCACGTGAATGACAAACGGTGCGCGCGCGATTTTGAGGTCGTGATTCAAAATCATGGCGACCACCTGGCTCGCGGCGCGCGCAGGTTTTTGCTGCCACACGAGCCACATGAAACCGCCGCCGATATCGGCGAGTTGCGGATTTTCGATATTCAACGTGTCTCCGACAAATCCGGAAAGCGCGCGAATATCCGTCAACGGCCGGCCAATCGCGTCGAAACGGCGCAGAAAAATTTCCGGGCGGCCCTTGCTCTCCGCGCTCCACGCCACCGTGAAGTTCTCGTTTTCATCCACTGCCACGCTCGGCGTGCGCGCATAAACGCTGCGCGGAATCTGATCGACTTCAATCACCTTCGTGAACACGGTGTCGGTTTTTTGCGCCGCCGCGGTTTGCGCGAACACGAGCAGCGCCATGAAACGCAAGGCACCTATAATTCCCCCCTTGAGGGGGGTGTTCTTCGCGGCTAAAATTTTCCTAGTGTGCATGTATTCTGAATCCTCTCATCAGCATTTCATTCTAAAATGAAGCGCGTCATTCCATAACGTGCCGTTCATCCATAACGTGTCATTCAGAAGGAATCTTTTTTAGCATAACCACTAGTGCCAGTGCTTAAAAGGATTCCTTCTGAATGACAGGAAGAGGACAACAGCTTACAACCTCGCCTGCAATCCGAACGCAAGGCTATACCCTCGCAACGACAACTCTCCCGCCTCCGCTTTGCCCACCGCATACACGCCGCTTGCGCCGAGCATCCAATGCTCGGAAAATTTTTGCGTGACGCGCAAACCAACGCGGCCAATCGTTGCGCGACTGAGTTGTTGATTGCTCTTGCCATAAGCCTGCGTCGCGAGTTGCAAACCGAGCGCGGTGTTCTTGCCGAAATTGCGGTCGATCATTAAGTTGCCCAAAGCGCTGTTGTCAATGTAAAAATGCGCGGGCGGCGTAATGCTCGTGGGCAAGCCGAGCAATTTGTTTTCGGCTTTATGAACATAGCGGAATGAACCGCTCGCATTCCATTCACGGTTAATACGCCAATCAATCGCAACCTCCGGCTCAAGCTGCCAGCCTTGTTTGAAAAAGTTTTGTTGATTGAGTTTGTCGTTCGCGAAGAATTGCGCGAGCACGTTGACGCGCCATTTCACCGGCGTGCCGATGGAATTGAGCATCACATTGAAATTGAAACGTGCGCCAGGTTGATATTGCGCGGAGTCATTTGCCAAATATTCAAACTTGCCGGGCAGAATCAGGTTGGTGCCGAGGCCCAAACCGAGCTTGTCGGAGAGATTCAACGCGTGCGCAATGGAAAGCTCGGCATCCAAGCCCACGCCCGTGCGCTGCATGGGAAAGCCCAAAATATTTTCCGTGAGCAGATTCACCACTGCGTTCTCGCTCGCGTCCAGCTTGTTTTTTCCCGTGGGTAGATTAAAGCCCGCGCCGAGGAACCAGCGATCGCCGCTTAAACGATGCGAGATACGAAAGCGCACATCGCTCAAGCCGTTCAACTCATAGCTCACGGTTTGATTGAATTGGCTCAAACCCGCCGCGGTTGCAAGCTCGACATTCGTGCGCGGACTGAGCACGAAGCTCAAACTTGCCGGCACATACGATTGCGCCACCTCGCGCGTTTGCCCGTTCTGCTTCAACTTCCACACGAGCCGGCTCGCGCTTTGGTTGAAGTGCAAAAGCTCCGGGCGGTATTCGAAGCGCGGCTGGGCGTGGGTCTGTGCCGCTGTCAAAGCTAGTGCAAAGAAGACAGCGCCGGCAAATTGCAAAGACAAAATTTGAGAACGATTGCTCATCTTATGTTTATCGAAAAGGGTTTGGCTCTCACTCACTGAACCTGTCATTCTTGATCGAGAAGGGTTTTATGCTCACTCACCGCGCCTGTCATCCTGCAAGGACCTTCCCTCGCACTGGGCACGTTCTTCCAAGCCGGTGGTGTTCCGAGCACGAGGGAAGGTTCTTTCAGAATGACAATAGCGGGAACGAATCAACTTGTCAGCAACTATCTTATCTTCCCCCTCACCACAATCGTCCCGGTCTGCACCGGCGGAATCAACGGCGTGGCGCTGGCATTCCAGTTTTGCGTGGCATTCGAGATCGCCTCCAAATGCTGTGCGTTCTTTGAAGCCGTGGGATCGGAAGCGGCTAGCGCGACGAATTGTTGTTGCGGCAAAACTGCGGTCGTGAGCGTGGTCAACTCTTGCTCCGCAGCTTTGAAATTCGGATCAAGCCGGAGTGCCTCCGCAAACGCGGCTTGCGCTTGGGGAATGTTCAAGCTGTCCGCAAACTCCAACCCGCGACAGAAGGCCACGAACGCGAGTGTGCTCTCCGTCGGCAATTTTTGAATCGACTCGCGCTCGCTCTCGCTCAACGCTACGCCGAGCTGGTCGATCAAACTGAATGCAAGCTGCTTCTCAAGCTGCATCACGTCGCTCAATCTGCCCACCGCGCGCACGGGCTTTACCACGGACATGCTCGTGGAAGTTTGAATCACGCCTGCGTCGAGCTGAATGCCGGAAGAGCCCGTCGCAATCGCGCCGCCCACGACGACCCTTTCCGCGCCCAACACTTTGCCCGCGCGCGGCGCGGTGAAACGATCGTACAACGAAGAAGAAGAGAGCGCGACTTCCTTCATCAACGTTTCAAGTTTGGTGCGTTCCACCAAACGAATACTCTGCACTTGTCCGAGGTCGGTCGTGAGCATATACGTAATGCCTTTGAGCAACGCGTTCCATTCGCCGCGCTCGGAGACGTTGCGAAAATAGAGCACGGCGAGCGTGTTGCTCTTGGGCTGCCCGAGCGTCATTTCTTTTTCTTCCCGCAACGCGCGGCGCACTTCAAGCTCCGCGAGCTTCACATTGAGTTGCGAAACACGCGCTTGCAGTTGCTTCGCCATGGGATCAAACAACGTGCGACGACGATACTCGCTATAACTCGCAATCGCCTCGGCGAAACGGCCTTCGAGTTCATGACTATAACCGAGAAAGAAAAGCGTGCGACTGTCGTTCGGCTGTAATTGGCGGCTGCGCTCCAAAGCCGAAATCGCTTTTTCAAATTGCCGCACTTGAAAGAACGCCACGCCGAGTTCGCGCCAGTGTTTGAAATTTTGTTGATCCTGCCGCACTGCGGCGGAAAGCTCGGTGAGCGCGTATTGAAATTCTCCGCGCGCGAGCGCGCCGTTGCCTTTGCGGAAGTGCGCGTTGCCGCAGGCGGAGAGCAGCAGTGCGAGGCTCACGAGGACAATCGCATTTCCCCAAACACTTCGCGGAAGAATTCCCCCCTTGAGGGGGGTTAGGGGGGTGTTATTGGCGCGCCTAAAATTTTCTAGCGATTGGCTTTCACAGACGACACCCCCCTGGCCCCCCTCAAGGGAGGAATTATGAAGAGTGAGCTCGCCAATAGATGTACCGAAGTGAAGTTTCATATTGCGAAATGTAGTCCTACCCCCTTGTGGGGTAATGGAGTCTTTGACGATGCAACGGCCCACAAGGGGGGCCGGGGCTACGGAGATAAAAAAGAAAAGGCGAAGAAAGAAGAATCGCGTCCTGCACGAATCGTCCAAATGAACCTTCCTTCTTCGCCTTCGTTTCAGCCTTTTTGGAATGTTTGCAGCAGCGTCAACTTGGTGCGTGCAAGCTTAAAGGACGGCGCGAGGGTGAGCGCTTTGGTGAGCATCGAGCGCGCGTCGCTGTAGCGCTCTTGATCGAGCAGGTTCAGCGCTTCGGAATAAGCCATCGCGGCTTCGAGCGGAATGTCTTCCTTGCGAATGCGCTCGACTTTTTCCTCTTCCACTTTATTGATGGCGACTTCCAAGTCTTCGCTGATTTTGATCGCAAGTTTTTTGGAGAGATCGAAAATATCGTCCGGGCTGCCTTCGATGAAATTGGTTTTGATGATCTCGCTGGTTTCGGTTTTGACGAGGCGCACGTCGAGGCGCAACTTCTTGCCGAACTTCATATAGCTGCCGAAGAGCACGGACTGCGCGCCGAGCAGCTTGCCCACTTGCACCGCAAAGTTTGGATCGACCGCGGGCTGCCCGGCAACTGTGGCTTCGTTGCGTTGAATCTCTTCGACGATGAATTGAATGCGCTCGCGTTCGAGCACTTTGAGCTTGGTGAGCGCGGTGAGATCGGTAATCAAAATATCCGCGAGGCCTTTGCCGAGATTGGCGAGCTTGTCCGCATCGTCAATCGCGTTGTTGTCGAAATCCATAATCGCGATGGTTTTGATGCCGGAAGGCGGAGCAATGGCAACGTTGCCGAGCACTTGTTTGCGGGCGTTCATCCACGCGCGCATCACCGCGGGGTGGCTCAAATAACTGTCGCGCGGCTCATAGCTCGCATTGATGGTGAGAATTTGCGCGAAATTGGATTGCACGTTTGGTTCGCGTTGTTTGGCGACGTTGCAATAGGCCAGCACTTCAAGCGCTTCCACGCGATCTTGACTCGACAGCGTCGAAGTCGTGATCATGCGCTCCAACAGCGCCACGGCTTCATCAATATTGCCTTCACGAAACCA
>CAYNDW010000542.1:0-4928 GCA_964395375.1 uncultured Cytophagia bacterium | reverse complement strand
CAACCGAAATTCTGACGGACATTCTTCTGGATGGCACGAATCGTTCTCAGGTTGTCATCACCACACATAGCCCCGATGTTCTGGACAATAAGAAAATATTAGATAATCAAATTCTTGTCGTGGAGGCAACGGAAGGAATTGCCCAGATTACGCCATTGCCCTACAATGCAAGAGAGGCGATTCGTCAAAAACTTTACTCTGCCGGAGAATTGTTGCGCAATGGCGAAGTTCGCGTGGATCGTGACTTTGTCAATCAACTCGCCCAACAGGTTGATCTGTTTGGCAATTTGGGAGGCCAGTGAACGTGACTACGTTGGTACCGATAGTCGAAGGCCACTCTGAAGTTGAAGCTGTGCCGCTCTTATTGCGAAGGCTTTTGGCGGATGCAAGGCGCTCCAATATTCAAATAGCACGCCCTATTCGAACCGGTCGCTACAAGATTGTGCGTCCCGGGGAACTTGAGCGGGCATTCCAATATGCTCGCTTACGTCCTGAAGGATGCGATGCCATATTGCTATTGCTTGATGCGGATGATGAACCACCTTGCGAGTTAGGGCCGCGTCTGTTAATGCAAGCGCAACAAGTGTCGGCTGATTTACCCTGCAAAGTTGTAATCGCGAATCGAGAGTTTGAAAGTTGGTTTCTCGGCAGCATCGAATCTCTGCGTGGACAACGAGGCATAGCGCAAGACGCGGTTTCGCTTGATCATCCGGAAATGCCGCGAGACGCCAAAGGCCATTTGACGAGACTGATGACCGCCGGGCGCACATATGTCGAAGTTGATGACCAACCCTCCTTCGCCGCGAGTTTTGACATGCAGGCTGCGCGTAATAATTGCCCATCCTTCGATAAGCTCGTGCGTGATCTGCAAGCATTGCTCGAGCAGCTTTAAAATTTCCATAAAATCATTAACGGAGTTTTTAACCAAACAGGAGTTTGCATTGTGGCAGATGTGATTGATTACAAAATTCACGGCGACGACATGCAGTTGGTTGAAATCGAGCTTGATCACGGCGAGGGCGTGCGCGCGGAGGCGGGCGCGTTGATGTACATGGAGAACGGCATCGAAATGCAAACCTCCACCGGCGGCGGATTGTTCAAAGGCTTCAAGCGCATGCTCACCGGCGAAAGTTTTTTCATCACCACGTTCATGTACAACGGGCCGGGCAAAGGTCACGTTGCGTTCGGCGCGCCGTATCCGGGCCGCATCATTCCGCTCGAGCTTGATAAACTCGGCGGCACTTTCTTTTGCCAAAAAGATTCGTTCCTCTGCGCCGCGCGCGGCATTGAAATCGAGTTGGCGTTTACCAAACGTATTGGCGCGGGCATTTTCGGCGGCGAAGGATTTATCTTGCAGCGCCTCGAAGGCCACGGCAGAATTTTTCTGCACGCGGGCGGTGCGATTCTGCAACGCGAGCTGGCGCACGGCGAAACGTTGCGCGTCGATACCGGCTGTCTCGTCGCGTTCGCGCCCACGGTGGATTACGACATCCAGTTCATCGGCGGCTTCAAGAACGCGCTCTTCGGCGGCGAAGGCTTGTTCTTGGTGAAGCTCACCGGGCCGGGCCGCGTTTATCTGCAAAGCCTGCCGTTCTCGCGCTTGGCCGATCGCATCATATCGGCATCGCGCGGCGGCAAAGAAGAAAGCCGCGCCTTTGCCGGTTTCGGCGCGGGCTTGCTCGGCGGCATGATCAGCGGCGACAGCGAGTGAAGTTGTGCTTGCGCCGCGAGCGTTTAATTTGTACCATCTTGCGTTAAGCTGGACTTGCGCAAAAGGACGTTATATGCTTTCAACCAATCTCAAGCGCAAGCCCGACTTCGCTCGATCAGCATGTAAGGGTTCGCGATAATCTCCGACAGTTTAGAAAGGCAACGAGTCATGCGCTCATGCTATGTTCATTTCTCGAACTCAATTTAAACTGCAAGGAGACTTCAAATGGAATTGACCAAGAACCAAGCGATCATCAGTTGGATTCTGCAAGCGATCACCGCGGTGATCCTGCTGCAAACGCTCTTCTTCAAATTCACCGGCGCGCAAGAGTCCGTTTACATTTTCACCACGCTCGGCATTGAGCCGTGGGGCCGCATCGGCTCCGGCGTGGTCGAGTTGATCGCCGCGATACTGCTGTTGATTCCCGGCACGGTCACGATCGGCGCGATTCTCGCGTTGGGCACGATCAGCGTTGCGATTTTGAGCCACCTCACCAAGCTCGGCATCGCGCTGCCCGCGGTCAATGATCGCGGCGAGTTGTTCGTGCTCGCAGTCGTCGTGTTCGTGTGCAGCCTCAGTGTGCTCGTCATTCGCCGGCAGCAGATTCCGATTATCGGACCCAGCTTCGCATAAAACGAAAAGCATGAGCAATTTTAAATTGGAAGTTTTCAATTTAAAATTTTCAATCAAAGCCCTTCGTGACTCCAATGGCTTCCCCATGGCGCTCGCACAAACCATCTTAACTCTGCTCGGCATTTATTTCGGCCTCGGCCTGCTCTTCGCGCTCGCGTTCGCGCTCAAAGGCGCAAGCGCGCTCGATCACGCGGCGCATTCCGGCACCATCGGCTTTCGCCTTTTGATCTTTCCCGGCGCAATGGCGCTTTGGCCGCTATTGGCGCGGCGCTGGCTCAAACCCATTCCACCGCAAGAAAGCAATTCCCATCGCCGCCTCGCGCGAGAGCTTTGATGACGATTACACGCGGAGCACAAAAACTCACAACCACGCATTCGAAGAGAGCATGGCCTAAGCTCTTGGAGGAGGCGTGGTTGTTTTTTGTTATGCACCGTTCGTAGTAGCGCCTTCAGGCGCAATAACGTAGTGTTCTCCCTCAAATGCTCGAGCCTCGGCTGGGCCGAGGTTTTATAATTTCGTTTCGAAAATTTCAATGCAACGGCCAAACCGTTGCCGAAGTTTTCTGTAATACGTCAAGCATTCTAATCTCCGTTTCAAACAAGCATCGGCTCCTGAAGGAGCTACTACAAACATATCTTATGATCCGACCTCTACGCCAACGCCATCGCTTCATCGTCTTCGCGCTTGCATTGTTCTTGCCGCTCGCGTTTGTGTTGGCATTGAGCGCGCGCAAAACTCCGCCGCGCATGCGCGAGCTCCCGCGTGCTTTGAGCAACGAAGCTTCTTCTTTCCCGCGCGTGTTGTGGATGAATGAAAATCTCTGGCCTGATCGCAACCTCACCACGCGCGTTTGCGGCGATAGTATTCCGCCTTCGCGACTTGCGCTGGAACTGCACCCGCGCGAAGATTTCAACGCGCCGGACATTCTCGTTTATTGGTCGCCGCAAAATTCCGGCGAGGATTTGAATGACGCCTACTTGCTCGGCACGCTCGCGGGCAAACACAAACGCAGTTGGCCTTTGCCGGAAGCGGCTTTGCAAACAGAAGGGCAGATCGTTTTGTATAGTTTGGGACATCAACAAATCTTGGAGCGCGCCGTGTTGCCGTTACGCAAAATCTTAGAAGGAGGGCAGTGGCAATGAGTCTCGGCTATCGCGCCGTGGGTTGGAATCGGCAAAAGCGTGTTTATGATTCGGTCATGCTCGGCGGCATCGCGCTCTATCTCGCCGTGTTCCTCGTTGCCGGCTTGCTTTGGCATTCCAATATCACCGCGGAAACTTTGCTCATTCGCGGCCTCGGCACGTGCGGCCTCGTGCTCTTGCACGTCATTCTTATTATCGGCCCGCTATGCCGCTTGGATGAACGCTTTCTGCCGCTGCTTTATAATCGCCGCCACCTGGGCGTGACGATGTTCATGCTCGCGCTCGCGCACGGCGCGTTTGCCATTTTCCAATTCCACGCGCTGGGAAATATCAACCCGCTGCTCAGCGTTTTGACGAGCAATACGAACTATGCGAGCCTCGCAAACTTTCCTTTCGAAATTCTCGGCGTGCTCGCGCTTGCCATTTTATTTTTGATGGCCGCAACGAGCCACGATTTCTGGCTCGTCAATCTCACCGCGCCGGTGTGGAAGGCGTTGCACATGATGGTGTATCTCGCGTATGCGTTGATCATCATGCACGTTGCGCTCGGCTTCCTGCAAGCGGAGACGAGTCCCATTCTAACCATTCTCCTCGGCGCGGGAATGGTGATCGTGCTCGGCTTGCATCTTCTTGCTGCGAATAAAGAAAGGAAACTCGATCAACGCGAGTTGGCCGAGTCCCAAAATGATTTCGTTGCCGCATGCGCGGTCGACGACATTCCCGAAAACTGCGCGCAGATTGTGACGCTTGCGGGCGAGCGCGTTGCCATCTTCAAATACGACGGCAAAATCTCCGCGGTCTCGAACGTGTGCCAACATCAAAACGGCCCGCTGGGCGAAGGCATGATCATCAACGGCTGCATCACGTGTCCGTGGCACGGCTATCAATACTTGCCCGAGAACGGCTCCTCGCCGCCGCCGTTCACGGAGAAGATTCCCACGTTCGAGGTGAAAGTGGAAAACGGCCGCGTGCTCGTGCGCGCTCGCCCCAATCCGCCGGGCACGTTCGTCGAGCCGGCGAAGATCATTTAGAGCGTGTCATTCAGTAGGAATCTTTTTAAGCCATACCACAGTGGTTATGCTGAAAAAGATTCCTGCTGAATGACAACTTCTGTTTTAGAACAGCGAATTGAGGAGAGAACATGCCCCTGCAAACCAGCGACACTGTGATTCAAACCAAAGGCACGCGACCAACGCTCGCGCGCGAGATGGGCTTGTTGGGATTGACGGCCACAGGCATTTGCTCCATGATCGGCGCGGCCATCAACATTATTCCCTTCATGATTCAGCGCAACGTGCCGGGCATTGGCCCATACGTGGTGCCCGCGTATTTTTTCGCGGCGCTGCCGGCCGTGCTTGCCGCGCTCGCGTATGCGATTCTCGCTTCGGCGATGCCGCGCGCCGGCGGCAGTTATGTGTATGCGAGCCGCGCGCTCAATCCG
>CAYNDW010000541.1:0-4935 GCA_964395375.1 uncultured Cytophagia bacterium | reverse complement strand
CAACCAGCGGCGCGTAGAGATTTTTTCCTTTAAGGCGCGCCACCACGCCGGTCTCCGCAACGCGGCGGAGTTGTAAGGGACGGAGCTGCTCTAATTCGGCGTAGAGTTTTGCAGCCGTGCGCTGCTCTTGCAGCGACAATTCAGGATGTTGATGCAAATCGCGACGCAGGGCCAGTAAAGCGTTTTTTTGTTCATCAGAAAAAAACGCTGCGACGCGCGTGGGCAAGTGCAGGTTGTGCATAGGATCGAATTGGTTTCAAGCCCAGGAACGTTTCTTCCACGACTTGGCCGTGGAATGCTTTGGGTTGACCGATTTAGCGCGGGAGAGGAAACTTGGCCAAGCCCAGGGTGGAGTATTCGCCTTCTCAAAAGTTAGCGGCATGGGGTTGGAAGTTTATCTACGAATAAAGCGAGCGGCGTTAGGCTTTGATGCTCCGAGCACTCACGCCGCAGTTCGGTATCGGCGCGCGGTTTATTCAACCAGCCACAATGATGCAGTGTAAGAGGGCACTTGAAAAGTCCGAGCACCCTACAATTCCCCCCTTGAGGGGGGTTAGGGGGGTGTTCTCCAGCACGGGTGAGCACTTCAAAACTCAAAAATGCGTTAGCGCAGAGTGCTCAAACCACAAATCTGTACCGTGTTGGTGGTTTGTAATGCGATGACACCCCCCGAACCCCCCTCAAGGGGGGACTTTTCAAATGCTCTCTAAAAGAATGGGGATGCGCTTCGGCTTGAAAAAAATTTGCCGTGAGCTCATTCCGGAATTGAGCATCATGCCGCTCCAAAGTTCTAGAACCAGACTTGTCCCCGGCTCTTGCGGCATTGCAATATAAGCGTCGCGGGCTACTGTTGCAAAAGATTATCTGCCCGCACGTGCGGTTGCGCATTGGCAAATCTTCGCATGTTCGTTATGAAAAAAAAGAAGCAAAGTGCGCGGCCCGAACAAAACGTTCGGAGAGAACTTGCAGGAAGAAATTGCGGGGGAGGAATGAAACGGCGCCGGCGCGCCCTCGGCGCAAACGCTAAAACTGTTTTGCAGCAAGGGCGCGCGGATCGTTGCGGCTTAGAAAGAGAAAAAACGAGGCAGCAAAAACGCCAGACACAAAAAGAAGAGCGCATTGATCGCGACGGCGTCCACCTTGCGATCTTTCATGAAAGAAACGATGAGCGTGGCGACAAACAACACCGCGAGCAGCGCCAGTTGCACCGAAAGAATGTCGCGCTGCATAAGCAAATGAATGCCGATTCCGATAAAACTCCACGCGAGCGCCACGCCGGCGCTAACGAGCGCCATGCCGAACCAGTTCAATTCCATCCCGGTTTCTTCTTGTATGTGCGCCTGCTGCGGCGAGACCAAAATCCACGATTTGATGATGAGATAGGACATGCACGTCATCCCCACGATGTAGCCGGACACCAACCAACTCATGATAATCTCCATGACACAAAACTCCTTTTTGTTGTAATAGACTTTTCCGCTGATTGCACGGGTCGACCGCGCCAATCCTTGGCGCATGCGAACCGTTGTGGTCGATTGCTGTGTGTAGGATTTGTTTCGCCGGTACACAAGCCAACGCCCATTCTTTAGGCAACAAGCATGCCTATGAAATGGGCGTTGATTTTTTGAGGGCTAGCTTGAAAGTATGCGGCAGGGAATACGGAGTTGTAATTACGGAGGAGAAGCCGTAATCACGAGATGGTAATTCAGCCTTCCTGTTTCATCTGCTTGAGCATTTCAATTTCAGCTTCCAAGCGTTTTTGTCTACGCGCGAGACTTAAAAGATAGCCGAGCAGTAACAGCCACACGACCGTATATCCGGCAAAGAGGAAATTTAAATTTTTGTTGGCAGACGATTCCGCCGTTTGCAAAAGCCAATACAACCCGGAAAACATGAACAGAAGAAGTGACATGTGATGATCCTTTTTTATGAAAACGCCATCTCTCTTTTAAGCTGATCAACCTCAAGGCGCGTGCGTTCGACGCGCAGGCGCAGGAACAGAAAGAAGACAAACAGCAAAGTGAACGTCACAATACTGAAGATGAACGCATAGCGCATGGTCGGCTCGAGACCGGAATTTGACCCGCCAAAAACGACGGGCGAGGGATGCAGCGTGCGCCACAATCGATTCGCCATATACACAATGGGCACATCCACAAAGCCGACAATGGCAAACACCGCGGCGAAGCGTGCGCCGCGCTGTTCATCTCCGGCATAAGCCCGCAACATGAGATAGCCGATATAAATGAACCACAGCACCAGCGTCGTGGTCAAACGCGGATCCCATGACCACCACGTATTCCACACTGGCCGTGCCCAAATCGGGCCGGTGAGCAGTCCCGTCGTGGTGAGCAATACGCCCACCTCCGCGGCGCAAGAGGCAATGCGATCATGCCAAAGCCGTTGCTTGGCAAGATAGCGAATGCTATACACGAACGTCACGGTGAAGGCGATAAACGAAGTGATTAACGGCGGCGCATGGAAATAGAAAATGCGTTGAATAAGCCCCATGCTCTTTTCCATGGGCACGAGCAAGAAGATGTTGTAGAGATTGACGAACATGAGCGCGGCGACGAGGCCGCCGAGCATCAGACTCCAGCGTTGCAGCTTCGCGGCGCTGGGCATTGCCGCGGTTGCGGGCGGCTTGAGAGTTTCTGTTTTCATAATCGAATCCGTCATTGCGTTGATATACTCGTTGTGGATTGGTTTGTAACTCCCCTCAAGCTGTCATTCTGCAAGAACCTTCCCTCGTGCTCGCACCGGATCTTATTTCTTAACAGTGTGTCAAGTGCTAGGAAGTTTCTTCAAGAATGACCTTTCAAAGAAGAGCATTACAAATTAACCCGTAAGCGGAAAAACAATTGGGGAAGGCGGGTCAAAAAAAATGCGCCTCACTCCTCCAACACATACTCGAACGTCACGTAACACACCAATATAAAAACCAAATCAAAACCGCCGAGAATTTTGAGCCAACCGCTCAAGTCCGACCAGGTTTTGCCGGCGAGCGCTCCGGCGGTGGCATTGACGGCAGAGAGAATCACCGGAATTTGCACGGGGAAGAGCAGGATGGGCAGCATGATTTCGCGCGTGCGCGTGTTCACGGCAATGGCGCTGAACAATGTGCCCACCGCGGCAAAACCAATCGTGCCCAATAAAAAAATCACGGCGATTTTAGCCCAGCCCGTGCTCACCTCCAAATTAAAAAACACGATAGCAAGCAGGAAGGTCGGAATCTCAATCAAACTAATGAACACGATATTGCCGAAGGCTTTGGCGAGAAACAGCAGCCCGCGATCCAACGGCGCGAGCAGCAAACCGTGCAAACTGCCGCGCTCGACTTCATGCAGCATCGAACGATGCAAGCCGAGCACACTCGCGAACGTGAATGCAACCCAAAGCAAGCCCGGCGCGGCTTCCCTCGTGGCCGAACTGCCGGTTTCAAACGTGAAGGCGAAAATCACGACGACGATGAGCGCGAACATGAGCATGGAAGAGACCAGCTCTTTGGTGCGAAATTCGGAGAGCAAGTCTTTCCACACCAGCGTAATGAACTTGCGCCATTCCTGTTGCATGAAAAGGGAGAACGTTTTCCATCCGCGCATGCTGCGGCTGCCGAGCGTTCGCACACCGGTCATTTCCCGCCTCGCGCAATCAGATCAAAGTATGTGTGTTGAAAGTTTTCTCTTGCGATGTGTTCGGCGCGTTCTTCCCAAATGATGCGGCCCTGAAGAAAAATCGCGACGCGATCGGCCATGGCCAAGCCTTGGGATAAGTCATGCGTGACGAGCAGAATCGTGCGGCGCTCGCTCCGCAGCTTTTGCAGCCAATTCGTGAGCATCATGGCCGCGTGTTGATCGAGGCCGGTGTAAGGCTCGTCGAGAAAAAGAATGCCGGGGTCGTGCAGCATGGCGCGCGCGATAGCGAGGCGTTGTTGCATGCCGCGTGAAAACGAGCGCACGCGATCATTGGCTCTGCGCTCCAATCCGACCTCTGCGAGCAATTGTTCGAGTCGCGCTTGCGGCGAGGGCACTTCATAAAGCCGCGCATAGAACCACAGATTTTCCGCAGCCGTGAGATCGTCATATAAAAAAGTTTGATGACCGATCACGCCGAGTTGCCGCTGCAGCGCTAAAAAATTTTCTTTGAGGGAATGGCCTTGAATGCGGACTTCGCCGCTCGTGGGGCGAGAAAGCGCGGAGAGAATGCGCAGGAACGTGGTTTTGCCCGCGCCGTTCGGGCCGAAGATGGTCAAGCATTCGCCGGCATGCACGCGCAAGGAAACGCCGCGCAAAGCGTAAAACGTGCCGAAGCTTTTAACCAAATCCGCCACTTCGATTGCCGCTATGGGCGTGGCTTCGCGCGCTGCCAAACTCATTGGAGCTGCGCTCCGCAGAGGCTGCAAAACGCGTCTTCACGCTGCGCGGGCGAGCCGCACATGTGGCAAAAGCGGGCGTTGCTGCCCGCCGCTTTGCCGGATTTCGCGCTGGGCTGCACTGGGCCCGACATGCGGTCGAGCGTCTGCATCACTTTGACGGCTTCCTGTTTGTATTGTTCGCGCAAGCTATTGTAGTCTTCATCCGAAAGCTTGCCCATGCGATAATCGAAATCAATGTCGCGCACCGCGGCGTAGATTTCATTCTTGCGCGCGACGAGGTCTTCATTTTGGTGGTTCGCGGCAAAGCTCAGTTTGCGCTGCGAT
Source organism: uncultured Cytophagia bacterium (assembly GCA_964395375.1). GTDB lineage: Bacteria > Zhuqueibacterota > Zhuqueibacteria > Zhuqueibacterales > Zhuqueibacteraceae > JABWAN01. The sequence goes on along the minus strand of CAYNDW010000541.1, from coordinate 236 downwards.
TTTTGGAGCAGCGGATAGGCGACGAACAATATCGTCAACAGCGTCAATGTCAGGCCGAGAATTTCAATCATAGTCTTTCGCTTTCAATTGCTGAATTGTTTGAACTCATCTTCGAAACGTTTGTCGTACGTATCGGCGGGGCCTTTCGGCCGATCGCTCAGCGCAACCGCCGGCGCCGGGCTTTGCATTTTCCATTTCGTCACGACGCGCCACACCACAACGCCGCCGATCATCAG
>CAYNDW010000540.1:0-4941 GCA_964395375.1 uncultured Cytophagia bacterium | reverse complement strand
TCATCCACCTTCGGCATATTGTTATCGTTGCTGTGCTGAATCGACAGATAAGCCGTTTTGCCGTCTGCCGTAAACTTGAAGCCGGTCGGCTCAGCAGAAGCATCCTTCACTGAAAGGATCTTCACGCAGCCATCGGTCTTGATGTCGCGATCCACGCCATCCGGTAGGCAGGCGAAGATGTCCCCGTTCGGGTTATCCTCGATCACATAGTGGTTGCCGGTCTTCGGTTGAAATGCGAAGTTATCCGGCGCGTTGAAATCAGCATCGCCCTCGACAAACCGGTTTACCGTCACGGTCCGCTGGCTGGTCGCCTGGTCCGGAGCCGAGTCCACACCGCAGATGACCTCGCCGTAGTTTTTCCCACCGGCGTTGCCAGTGTTCGTCCAACAGAATCGTACGCCGGGCCCTTCGAATTCCTCGTCGATCTCCAGATCCTCCGGCCGGTAGTAGCCGGTCGCGCCTGCGGTGTTGGCGTCAATGCTCGCATTGGCGGTGCTGACGCTGATCCAGGCCCCGTTGCCGATCTCACAGCCCTGTCCGAACTGCTGGTTGCCAGACTGGCAAGAGACCTGTAGGGCCCATACATTCCCCGCGGCAAACGGCGATTCGCTCAGCATCGTGATCGGAGTCGTTGCGGTTCTGACGTTCACGGGAATGAACTTGAACATCGCGCCGCCATCGGCATTGGCCGTACCGGTTCCAGGCCTTAGCTCATCCCCGGCGTACAACACGCCGCTTGGGAGAATACCGATGCCTTCCCAGGCCATTGTCGGAAGCGCGGGCCGCTTGATCACTTTCGTGGCTGTCACCCCGGTCTCATCAATGATTGTCCCCGCCGTGCGATTCGTGATCGTATGGTTGATGACATTCAAGGGATCGATGATCTCATAGGCTCCGCCGTCGGATGCCTCTTCAGTGAACAAGATCGTGCCCCAAGGTGTACGCCTGATGCCGTCGCAGGAATCTGTCCCGCGCACGAGTGTGTCGACCGATCCAGTGCTCAGGCGAATACGCTGCACTCCCGGATTGAGTTTATTGACCCCTGCCCCTGGAAGGGGAACTCCCAGGTCCTCCCGGTCTCCCTCGATACAGAAAACCAGGTGTGTCGGGTTCTCGTCGGACGGCCAGAAGGCGAACATGTCCGCCGCGTTCCCGGCAGTGCGTGTCACGTATTCGGCCTTCAGACCGTCTGCAAGGAGCACTTGAGTGGACGCGTTCTGAGCCACGGTCCGATACGGCCCCGAGGTCGGGGCTGCCGACTCTTTCAGCGGCTTGCCGACTCCGAACCACACTTGCGAGGACCGTTCCAATCCACGCTGGACAAGCGCCCCAAAATCCAGCCCATCAAACCCATCGAATTCATTCGCCTGGGCAGATACCGCAGGCGCCGCCATGATGGAGGCAGCCAGACCGACCTTCGCCGCCGACAGCCCCCACTTCATCATTCGCTTTTTGAATTTTGCCATCATCGACTCCTTCTCACATTTCCTCACTGCGCCGGACGAGACCAGCAACAGCGAGCGTGCCGCGATCCGTAGCGGCACACGAGGTTGATCGGCTACTTTTGGCCCATATCGTGCGGTCATTGGCGTTCCCTCCTTGCGCGCATGCGCGCAGCGCAGCGGACGGTCGCTCGCGGACAGAGGAAGAACCGAATGTATCGCGGGAACGGTCCTGAAGAAGCTGCAGTCTTCTTCTCCCCAACCCGCTGTCGGCATCCACACACGAGGGACTGTCTCAGGAGTCTGTTACGATTCGATCAGTCTATTCTCAATAACTCGTAACAGCGGCGTTAAGAGATGAATGCGCTCGGATAGCGCGCGCATCGAAAGAAGATTTGCATCGACTCGGAGAAAAAGCGCAGGATTGACTCAATCGTGCGGTGGAGATTCGCCGATGAGAGATGTACGCGCTCGCGCGCTTGATTTCTCGTGTGCGTATTCGCTGCTGTTGATGGCAGCGACGCGAAGGAGGCGCGCCCGGATGCGAGCGAGTCTGGATCGGATACTATTTCTTGGTTTTTACAACGAGGCAGCGGATACCAAGACGGGAGAGGACACCTGACCGTATTGAGGGCTCTCTGTACATGCGTCGTTCAGCCCGGACGGCTCCCGCCTCAATTCATTTCCGCTTCTGGTTCGATAGACGAGTTCATCTGTCTGGAAATCGTATTCTGGAATGTCCTGATTCTCCCAGCGCTTGGTGAAGTACTGATAGAAGAGCGTATAGAGCCCGTGATGGTCGGGGTTGTGCTGGAAGACATATTCGGGCATCCAACGTACGTCTAGTCCCGTGTGATAGTGCTGAAGCCACAAATAGTCGCCGAGGATCACCATTCTGAGATGGGGACGGTCGGAGTAGAGCTTCAACCGGATGACCTTGCCGCTGACGCGAAAGCGTTTGATCAAGGCAATGGTGTCTTGTAACTCCTGCCGAAACCGGTCCGGGGAGATGTCGGGATGCGAGAGAGACTGAGCCCGCCGCGCAGCTTCTTCCGAAAATGGGTTCAAGAGAATGAGCTTCGCTTCGAGACACGTCTCAAGTAAGGCGTGCAACTCAGCCTTGTCGTCCACAACCGTCCCATGGCCGGTCACCCCTATAGCCAGAACGGTTCGACCCAAACTCTGCCGTTGCTTGAGTTCACGAATTCTTTTGCCGGCGCCCGGATCGTGCAACGGGAAAAACGAGACGAGCCCCGCTCCCCTGGCCAGAACGGCCTGGCGGCGGTCCTTGAAGGCTCGCCACAGGTAATTGGAAATCACGATGAGAAAAAGCGCGACGCCGACCTCAATGGTCAGCAGCAAGATCTTTTCATGTTCGACATGCGACCAGAAAGCTAAGAACTGCCGGGCAATGCTCGGTAGCGACCAGGCGATTCCGGCGCTGAGCCCGATGACCACGGCATGAAACGCGAGCGCGCTGACTTCAGTCGCAAACTCTTGCAGTTGAGACAACTTTCCTTTGTACATGCCTTCCTTTCGATTGCTACAGCGGGGCAGCCGACCGAACTATATTGCCGGTTACCCTCACACCCTCTTTGTGCTCGATACCTGCGCTGAGCTTCCTCAGCCTGCGTTACGGGCAGACAACTTTCCGGCTGACACACGGTACATACTAACGATTGAGTAGGTGAGCTAGGCGACGTCCAGGCGCAACAGCCGATTGTGGTGGGCCTCGTAGTCTGGCACGAGCCGCTGATACTCCTGCGGCATGAGCGAGGACGAAATGAGGAAATCGGCCGAGGCCCGGTTGCAGGCGATCGGAATGTTCCACACTACGGCGATGCGGAGCAGCGCCTTCACGTCGGGATCGTGCGGATGCGGCTCCAGCGGGTCCCAAAAGAAAATGAGGATGTCGATTTCACCTTCGCTGATCTTCGCCCCGATCTGTTGATCCCCGCCCAGCGGCCCGCTTTGCAGCCGCTCCACTGAAAGTTCCAACTCCGTTTGAAGTAACTTTCCTGTCGTCCCCGTCGCGATGAGTGTGTGCCCTGCAAGGGCCTCACGATTGAACTTGGCCCAAGCCAGGAGATCCTGTTTCTTGTTGTCATGCGCGACGATCGCCACGGTTTTCTTTTCAGCCATCGTGAAAGAATGGTCCTTCATCCGCACCTCCCTCTCACTTGCGCCCATCTATTCTGTACGATTCTCACGAAAGTATGGCAGACGACTGTTACAGGCGGGTTTCGTGATCCGAAACCCTTCAGGATCAACCCCTTCGCCGACCTTTCCCAACAGTGATCGATTGGACTGAGGGCAAACCATGGAAAGGGAGGCTGCCGGAATCCCACCGTCCGCTACGGAATGAGTTCCTGCACGATGCCTTGGGTACTGTAACGAATGCGCAGCTCCTGCTCCGGTCTTTCTTGCAGATTACCGTTCGCCAGCCTGGCGCCCAAACCAGGATTGATCGGCTCTATCTTGGTGGTCATCGTCCCGAGAGGACCTGCTTGCATTGTAGGAACTTCCACGCGGGGAACAGATCGTATCGTATCCTTTGGCCGATAGATTGCAATTTGTCCTTCCTCGGAGACCCTGACAAGATCCGGCTGGCCGTATCGTTCGACCACTTCTTCTTTCGTCGTGTGGCCGATCTTAATCCACTCTCTCTGATCGGGAACCGCAGCGCATGCGCCGACAACAAGGAGCGTGCCGAATGAGATCAGCAGGAACTGGAAACAGAATACAATATTCGTGTTCATCCATTGCATGCTTGACCCTCTTCATACTGAACAATGGTCCAGGCGCAAGGCGCTCAGACTCATCACAATGCTGCCGTATGCCGGATAATTTTGCCTTCTACCAAGTAGACAACCAGCTCAGCGATGTTGGTGGCATGGTCGGCGATCCGCTCGTAATACTTGCCGATGAACGTGAGCCGTGCCGCCCGCGTGATGGTCCGTGAATCTTCCAACATGAACGAGACGAGTTCTCTGAAGAGTTGCTCTGTGAGGTCGTCGACCAAACGGTCGTCTCGACACACTTTTCGCGCCAGTTCGGCATCGCGATTCACGAAGGCATCCAGGCATTCTTTGACCATGCGGCTCGTCCACTCAGCCATTCTTGGAATATCGATATAGGGTTTGAGTTGAGGCTCGTCGTTCAACTCGATCGCCCGTTCGGCGATGTTCTCCGCCAGATCGCTCATCCGCTCGAGTTCTGTGGAGATCTTCATGGCCGTGGTGATCAATCGAAGGTCGCCGGCCGTTGGGTGATGGAGCGCCAACAAAGTGAGGCAGGCCTCGTCGATTTCAACGTCCAGCGCATTGACCAACAAGTCATTTTCGACGACCCGGATCGCCAGGCCCGAGTCGCGCTCGATCAACGCTTGCAGGACGTCTTGTAATTGAGATTCGACGGAGCCGCCCATCAACAAGAGTTTCTTCTTGAGATCGGTCAGCTCGACATCGAGATGTCGTTCCATCTTTGCTCCACGCCGTCA
>CAYNDW010000539.1:0-4944 GCA_964395375.1 uncultured Cytophagia bacterium | reverse complement strand
TGGGAGTCCAACCCCGCCTCCGTGTGAACACGAGCGTTCGTCGTTACTCCCATTTGAGAGGTTTTAAATTGGACTGGTCGGAGCCTACTTCCAATAGCGAAGTAGCTCCGCTGCTTTTCGTCTTCCAGCGCAAACTTAATGATTGTCATTGCGCTTGAAATCGAACGAGCATGGTTGGCCAAATGTCGGCTGTTACCAGTTGTCAAAGAACTTTGGTTTATTCAAAAGAGCTTGCGACACAAGCGCAATGCCCGGCCGCAATCTCGAAATGGTTCTACGATCACTCTGATAGGGAGCGATGATAAAGAAATTTGCAGGCGAATGCAAGGGCTTTTTCCGAGGCAACGGGCGCCGATGGCCTTAAAGGTATAAAAAAGATCAACCTCCTCGTGCAAACGAGTAGGAAGCATGCGTTACAACACCATTCTCAACTCAAAAACCGGCACCTGCAACATTCCAGCAGGCCGCAGCTTTTGCGTTTGTTCAAGAGCCAAGACCTGTTCGACCTGATCCAATGTTGTTTCAGCATGTATTCGTGCCCATTCACCCGACAGCGTAGCGTGGGCACGTCACGGATGATGACGAGGCGGCCGTTGTGCAAAGTGACGTAGCGTAACGACGCTAGACTTATTCTCGCTCTTCGTCATTTTCTTGATCTTCCAATCCGCTTAGAAATGCTTCAATCTCAGTTTTGAGTTGCCGCCAAACAGATACCAACGATTGCACCGGTTCTTCCAGCCTTTCCCACTCCATGTGGAATGGATAAACATGGCGAAAGAGATGACGAAACCCGAGATACTCAGTAAGGCGATCATAAGATTGTTCAGTCAGTACCGGCGGCCGCTTCAAAGTTGTTGCCCGCATTTTATGCAACAACTCTGCGTGCCAATGCGCGCCGTTAGGAACATTCTTGTCGAATTTCTTTGCAATGACAAGGCAGATATTTTCGACACCATTGTAAAACGAATGCAACACCGACGCAATAGCTGTGCATTCTACCAAACCGGGAGCGTCCTTATCGGCTCGATCCAAAAGATCGGAGTAGACGCTCAAAAGCTTGTCGATTTGTGTGATTTCAAATCGGAGGCGTTTGATTACTTCTTTAAACAAGTTGGCGCAACCTTCCTTCCTCTTCTAAATATCGCGCAAACGGATCGTCGCTATCCAAGCTGACCAGGTCTGCGGAATGGCGCAACTCCAAGAGCAGCTTGCCCTGTAAATAAAAAAACTTTCTTTGGGGACAGCCTTTGACGGCGAAATCAATATCAGAACCATCTCTGATATTGCCGTCCGCTAATGAGCCAAACAAATAAATCTCATGACAGCCGCCCGCTTTTAAAATTTCCACGGCGCGGGCAATGTCCTGTTGGTAGGCTTCTGGCAAGTTGAGATTCGTTGTCATGTGTTGTCTCCTCTTGTATAATGGGAAGATCGTAGATCGAAGCTCATAGCGCCACACAGTCTACGATCCACGATCCTCAATCTTCAAACCCTCAATTCGTCCCTTCCGATTTCAACCATTGCTCCAACCAGCCGAGCACGGTCTCGTGCCATTGAATGCTGTTCTGCGGCTTGAGCACCCAATGATTCTCATCGGGGAAGTAAAGAAACTTGCTCGGAATGCCGCGGCGTTGCAGCGCGGTGAAAGTGGAAATGCCTTGCGTATACACCACGCGATAATCCAAGCCGCCGTGAATGACCAGCATGGGCGTCTTCCATTTGCTCACGTGATCGATGGGATTGTGCTTCGCGAAATTTGCGGGATTGTCCCAGGGATTGCCCATGTGATCCCATTCCGGAAACCACAACTCTTCGGTGTCATAATACGCCATGCGCTCATCAAGATTGCCGTCGTGGTTGACGAGACATTTGAAACGATCATTCCAATTGCCCGCGATCCAATTGATCATATAGCCGCCATATGATGCGCCGAGCGCGCCCACGCGAGCGCCGTCCATCCACGAATATTTCGCAAGCGCAGCAGCCAAACCTTTTTGCAAATCTTCAAGCGGCTTGCCGCCCCAATCGCCGCGAATCGCATCTGTGAAAGCTTGGCCGTAGCCGGTGGAGCCGTGAAAGTCCACCATCACTGCCGCATAGCCCGCGCCCGCATAAGCTTGCGTATTCCAACTATAATTAAAATAATTGCCTACCGAGCCTTGAGGTCCGCCGTTAATGACAACCGCGACCGGATATTTTTTGCTGGGATCAAAATCAACCGGCTTCACTGCATAAGCATAAACGGTCTCGTCATTCCAACCTTTGAAGCTGAACTGCTCCGGTTCGCCCATGGCCGCCGCCGCGATTTTTTCCGTATTGAGGCGAGTGATCGTGCGCACGTCACTGCCATTGGGCAAAGACGAATAAAGCTCAACCGGCGAGCGTAAATGATCGAGACCGTAGACGAGACGAGTTCCCGCAACACCCACGCTGCGCACATGGCCGTCTTTAATAACCGTGCTCACTTTGCCGCTCGCGGCTTCAATCGCAAAGAGCGAAGTCTGCCCAATATTGCCCGCGGTGGTGTAGATCGTTTTGCTATCCGCGGACCACACGACAAAGTTCGCCGAACGATCCCAACTTTCCGCGAGCACGCGCTCTTTGCCATCAACCCAATTGCGCAAAATGATGCGAAGCCGATCCGCTTCATAGCCCGGCCGGCTCATAGCGAGATACGCGAGCGTTTTGCCGTCGGGCGAGAAAACCGGTTGTGTGTCGGTCGCTTTGTTATTCGCGGTGAGAAGTTGCGGCTTCGCCGAACCATCCACTGGCGCGAGATAGAGATCAAGATTCGTGGACCATGCCTCTTCGCGGCCCGCGACGCGCGCAGTGAATATGAGGCTCTTGCTATCCGGCGTGAACGCGATTTCTTCCATGCCGCCAAACGGTTTCGAGGGCGCGTCCGCATCAAAGCCTTTCATGAGATCAATGGCTTCGCCGCCGTTCGCGGGCACGACGAACACGTGCGAGCGGCGACCATCTTTCCACGTGTCCCAATGGCGCACGAAAAGCTTGTCATAAAGTTGGCCGCTCGCTTTGCGTTTCGAAGCTGCATCGAGTTTGTTGGTCGTGCAATCAATGCTTTCGCAATCAGGATAAACTTCCATCGCCACCGCGAGCTGTTTGCCATCGGGCGAAAGCGTGAAACTGCCAACGTCGAGCGGCAGATTCGTTTTCTGTTCCGCTTCGCCGCCATCAATGGGCATGCGCCACACTTGCGCCGAGCCGGAGCGCGTGGAAATAAACCAAATGCTCTTGCCGTCTTTCGACCAAACGGGACTGAAGTCGCCGCTCGGATGCGTGGTGAGTTGGCGCAAGCTAGTGCCATCAACGCCGACGAGCCACAAATCCGTGCGCCCGCGATTGGCCACGAGATCGGTTTTGCGCAACGTGAACGCCACCCACTTCCCATCCGGCGAAACTTGCGGCTCGGAAATCCGATCCATCGCGAGCATGTCGTGAATGGAGAAGGGATGCGTGACGGGTTGTGCGAAGACGTTGCTTGCAGCGAAGATTACGAGAACGCAAAGTAGAAGCGAACGACGAGACATGGAGGGCTCCTTGGAAATTTTGTTTGCTGCTCAGTTGGAAACCTGCAGCAGTGTCTTCAAATCGATTAATGCTATTTGTGGGACGCGCGCGAAATGGCGTGTATTGATCGTCAAAAGAGGAAGATCATGTTCCAGGCAGGTGGCGGCAATAAAAATATCTTTAATCCCGATTTGGAAGTTTTGCCGAAGCAGGTCGGCGTCTAAACGTGCAGCGCGTTTTGCAATCGCTTTGGTTAAGGGAAGAAATTCAAAACTCGAACGTAGGGTGTCAATATCCGAGATTCGCCCCGACCGAAATGCGCCGAACTCAATTTCGTAAACGCTAATCACACTCAGGTGAGGCTGATAGGCTAATAACGATCGGGCAAAAAGGGAACGGCGTTTATCACGTTCGCGCGCGTGTTGAATCAAAATGGACGAATCTAAGACAGCGTCTCTTCGCGCCATTGTTGCCACCTTTCCTCCAATTCCGCAAATGCTTGTTCTATTTTCGGATCATCCGCCCAAATTCCCAAAGTCTTATCGGCAAATGCCAGCAAGGCTTTGCGGCTGGGCTTTTTCTTTGCTGACGGCTCTTTTTTCCCGTTGGCAGTTTGAATGGAAAGCTTCACCGTCTTACGGCCGCTCTGCGCAAGCTGCTTATATGCGGCTTCGGAGATTTTCAAATACGGTTTTTTTGCCAATCTTGCCGTGATCATATGCTATCTCACAATAGTCGTTGCTGAAAAATTACGGCGGCAATTTAACAGAGCGCAGGCCGATTTACAAACGGTATTTCTTCAAAGCCGGCTCGTCGCCGATGAGATTGATTTGGCATTTGCTCGTGTGCGTTTCATGTCGGCAATATAAAACTCACGCCCGGATTATCAAGCGCTTTTTCGCGGATTAAATTTCACCTCCGGCTTGTTTTTCTCCCCAGTGACTTTATATTGTCGCTGCGCAAATCCAAACGCCGGCTGTGAACGTATATCGAATGTGTTTTTCAAGCCGACAAACCGCAACCAAACGAAAGGCAAAACCATGAAGTGTATCCTCATCTCTCGCGCATTTACCCTCGGCCTCGTTCTGCTGGCGATGAGCTTCAATGCTCTGCTCGCCGAGGAGCCGAACAACGTGCCCGATCATTCCCTCTTCACACAAGTGTTGGCCGCTCACGTCAAAGACGGCGTGGTGAATTATAAAGCCATCAAGACCGATACGCGCTTCCCGCAGTACATTGCGCTCCTGCAAAAGACCAATCCCGATGCGATTCCCGAGCAACATCGGCTCGCGTTTTGGATCAACGCCTATAATGCGTTCACGATTCAATATGTCATCAACAAATATCCCATCAAATCGCTCATGAACAAGCTTTCTTACGCCACCGGCGGCGGAACGTTTAAAGCCAAGTTCA
>CAYNDW010000538.1:0-4968 GCA_964395375.1 uncultured Cytophagia bacterium | reverse complement strand
CGAGCGTGCTCGTGCAAGTCATCACGAAAGCGCCCGGTTTGTCTCCCGAAGAAGTCGAACGACTGGTGACCTTTCCTATCGAACAACAAGTGACCGGAGTTCCGCATCTGACGGAACTCCGCTCGCTCACCAAAGTCGGACTGTCGTTGATTACGGTGGTGTTCGACGATCAGATGGATATCAATCTGGCCCGCCAACTCGTGCTCGAACGATTGATCGAAGTGCGGGAAAACTTACCGCCCGGATCTGAACCGATGATGGCGCCGAACAGCACCGGTCTGGGAGAGGTGTATCAGTATTATCTGGAAGGTCCTTCGCGTGCCGGTTTGGACGCTGATGGAATGGAACGTGAATTGATCGAACAGCGCACGGTGCAGGACTGGATCATCAGGCCGTTGCTCAAGGCCGTCCCCGAAGTGATCGACGTCAACTCGCAGGGCGGGTATGTGAAACAATACCAGGTGCTCGTCGAACCGGAACTCTTGCGCAAGTACGATCTTTCGTTGGACGAGGTGTTTGCTTCCGTGGCCAACAACAATGCGAACGCCTCAGGCAACATCCTGGAGAAGCATGCCGAAAAGTACATCATTCGCGGCGCGGGGCTGATTCAGAAGTTAAGCGACATCGAAGACATCGTCGTCAAAGAATCGGGCGGGACTCCCGTGCACGTCCGCGACGTCGCCCGGGTTCAGATCGGCCATGCTATTCGCCATGGCGCGGTCGTTCTGAACGGTGAGCGTGAGGTGGTGGCAGGGATCGTGCTCATGCTGCGCGGTGGAAACGCCCGCGATGTTGTAGAAGGTCTCAAGGCCAAGATCGCCGAGATACAGGAGAAGGGCCTGCTGCCGGATGGATGGAAGATCGTTCCCTTTTACGATCGCATCGAATTGATCTCCGCCGCGTTGAAGACCGTCTATAAGGCGCTGGGCGAGGGGATCCTCCTGGTGGTAATCGTGCTGTTCGTGTTTCTGGGGGACACCAGGAGCGCCTTGATCGTGGTGGCGACTCTCTCACTGACGCCGCTCGTGACATTCTTCGTGATGGATCAATTTGATCTCACGGCCAATCTGATGTCGTTGGGCGGCTTGGCGATCGCCATCGGCATGATGGTAGACGCGTCCGTGGTGCTGGTGGAAAATATCCACCGTCACCTGTCGGATTCCCGTCATCAGGGTCTTCCCCGGCTGTCCGTCATTCTCAATGCCGCTCGGGAAGTCGCCCGTCCCGTGGTCTTCGGCATCATCATCATCATCATCGTGTTTATGCCCATCCTTTCTTTCCAAGGCATGGAAGGCAAGATGTTCAAGCCGATGGCCTATACCATTATGATCGCCTTGATGGTGTCGCTCATTCTGTCGGTCACCCTGTCGCCGGTTCTGTGTCTACTGACAATGAAGGCAGGACATGGCGAAACCGATCCCTTGGTGCTCCGATGGGCGAAACGCGTCTATCTTCCTATGCTGCGATGGGCGTTAGGACATCGGACGGTGGTTCTGACATCCACCGGACTTCTGCTGGCCGGCAGCATCGCGCTCTTTCCATTTTTGGGAGGGGAATTTGTTCCTATTCTGAATGAAGGCACCATGTCTCCGCTCACGATCCGCTTGCCGAGCATTTCGTTGGAGCAATCGATCAAGATCGAAAGCGAGGTGGAGCGGGCGGTGCTGGAGTTTCCCGAAGTCAAAATGATCGTGTCAAAAATCGGACGCACGGAATTGGGGAACGATCCGCAAGAGCCCAACGAAAGCGATGCGGTGGCGGTCTTGCGCCCAATCGATGAGTGGACGACGGCTTCCACCATGGCGGAGTTCAAAGAGAAAGTCCGCGAGCGGCTGGCACGGGTGCCTGGCGCGAACTTTTTGATCAGCCAGCCGATCCAGCAACGGGTGGACGAATTGATTTCAGGGGTGCGCGCGGAGGCGACCGTCAAAATATTCGGATCCAACTTGGACGAGTTGCGCCGCACGGGGGATGAGATCGCCGGCATCCTCGGTACGATTCGAGGCGTCAAAGATCTCAAAGTCGAGCAACTCTTCGGTCAGCCGTACATCACGATCGATATCGATCGGGGTAAGATCGCCCGGCACGGCATCAATGTCTCGGATGTGCGAGAAGTCATCGTCACCGCGATCGGAGGGGAAACCGCAACCCGGGTGTACGAAGAGCATCGACGGTTCGGTTTGGTCGTGCGGTTTCCGGAACAGTATCGGAACAGTATCGAGACCATCGGGAACATTCGATTGACCGCACACGGTGGGGCCTACTACATTCCTCTCAGCGATCTCGGCACCATTCGGATGCACGAGGGGCCTGGGCGTATCAACCGCGAAAGCCTCCAGCGGTACCTGCCGGTCAGTTTTAATACTCACGGACGGGACATCGAGAGTATTGTGACCGAGGCGCAGCAGCGGATCTCACGGGAAGTCCGGCTTCCGGAGGGGTATACGCTCGTCTGGGGCGGATCCTTCGAAAATATGCAACGGGCGATGGCCCGCATCAACATTATTGTTCCGCTCACCATTGGCGTGATCTTCTTGCTCCTGTTCTCGTCGTTTTCCTCGCTCAAGCAGGCGGCGTTGATCATTTGCAATCTGCCGTTTGCGCTCATCGGAGGCGTTGTCGCCTTATGGGTGACGGGGGAATATGTGAGCGTGCCGGCTTCGGTCGGCTTCATCAATCTGTTCGGCGTGGCGGTGCTGAATGGCATCGTGTTGGTATCGTACATGAATTCGCTTCGCCTGCAGGAGGGTATGGATGTGAGGCAGGCGGTGCTGTCCGGATGCGTCATGCGTCTCCGGCCCGTCTTAATGACGGCCCTCGTCGCGCTACTGGGATTGGTGCCGCTCGCCCTCTCCAATGGGATCGGGTCGGAAGTTCAGAAGCCTCTGGCCGTCGTCGTGATCGGAGGACTCGTCAGTTCGACGCTCCTGACGCTTATCGTCCTGCCGGTGCTCTACCAGTGGATCGAAGAACGAACCGCTGTTGCTCGTCCGTCTACGACTGTCGCCCCGCCGAGTCATTGATCAATCAGCCTGTTCATCGTTATCAGGGCGTGGTGTCTGATGGGATACCGGCGAGATGTGCGATGATGAGGCGTGCGTCAACGAGGGGTCTGTCGTGAAGGGATCTGTATGCTGATGAGTGATCGGGGCGTTCAGCTGCCTGGCGGAGGGGAAGAGGGAAGGCTTCGTCCGGCGAGGGCCTTCTGATGTCTGAATATGTGAGGGCTGGTCACTGGCCATTGTGGTCGATTAGAGATAGAATCCGCAACCTGTGTCCCCATAGCCGGAAATGTTCCGTTCAGTATTCTGATGAGTATTGAGATATCGGGAGGAGCGTAAGGATAGACATGGCGAAACGCGTCACTACAGGGCAACGAATCCGATCAGCAGAACAAAAGAAGACCATGTCGGCGCGTCGAAGGAAGAAGCCCACGGCAACATCCGCAGTGGTGTTGATTCTGTCCGGCTCCACGGCGCTCCGCCGAAGGAAGTCCGCCGAGACCTTAGCGGACTCCCTGCAGGTAGAGTTGTTCAGGGTGGATTTGTCGGCGGTGGTGAGCCAATACATCGGTGAGACGGAGAAAAATCTCAACGACGTATTCGCCAAAGCAGAAGCCAGCGGCGCGATTCTCTACTTCGATGAGGCCGATGCCCTATTCGGGACGCGCGGTACAGTCAATGAGGCCCATGACCGATTCGCGAATCAGGAGACCGCTCATCTTCTCCAGCGCATAGAGAGTCACAACGGAATTATCATTCTCACAACCATTGGGCACTCGCACATTGAGCAGGCGTTTCCTCCTCACCCGCGCGTCGTCGTTATGGTAGGAACGATGGGAAACGGGCGGATGAGGAAGACGTAAGCACGGAGCATTCCAGCCGGTTCTTGCGCGCTACGCGCCAGGGTTTCCGGCGCCGGTGGAATGGTGCAGTATCCGGGCGGATCGAGCCCGGCGTTTCTGATTTCCATATGCCAGCCACGCGCCGACTATGGCGCCAAAAATAATGCTCAGCATGTCCAGAATATGTTTATACCAGCCATCCGGAGAGAGGCCTGGATCTGCCGTTGCGTCCTGAAACAAGATGAAGCCCAAGAAGCCTACCGCGATGCTGGATACCAGCGCGGCGGAGACGATTGCAACCTGTTTGTGATAGTTCGGCACGAGGTAGATGATTACTCCCACAAGCGAGGCGGCCGCAATCGTTCTTGTGATAAAGATGATGTATGTGCCGATGATGAGAACCCCGTCCATATCCGGCGCTTCCCAAAATTCCTCGACACGGTCAAACCCATGGAGGATGCCGAATGCGATGCCGATAGAATGGTTCGCCGCGAACCACAGCATGATACCGGCCGGAACCGCGATGGCCCATCGAAGAATGTTGATGGCTGGATTATTGCGCATAGGTTCAAGCAGGTATCGAAATGCTGTATCGGTTCTCCTCAGGGATGGGCGATGCCTAGCGCCCTATCATATAACTGGTACAAACCGAGAACGCAATCGGAACCATGCATCTCGTGGGGCTATCCACTAGCCTTATGCATGCGCTATGTGCGCATGCTCTTCTGTCTGCCTATCCGGCATCTCCAAGCTGGTACGGCCGAGTGTGCCGTTGCGGTAGTCCGATAAGAGAATTCTCGCCGCCTTGTCCCGGTCCAACCCTCCGCCGCTTCTGGTCAGCAGGCAGCCGCGCGTTCTGGCGATCGCATCGATCACGCTTGTCTTCGTCAGTCCTTCCACGGCAAAGCCGTATCGGGCTGTGAGACGGGCTGGATAGCGCGAGAGCAGAATGTCGGCGAGAAATTCGGCGACCGCTTCATCATCGACGACCGAATGGCCCACCGCGTTAATCGTCGCGAGCAGGAGGCCCACGTGAGGGTCCTCAATGGTCCCCCACAATAGTCCGGGCGAGTCGGTGATGGCCATGCGGTCGTTCAGTTTGTGACGTTGTTGGACCTTGGTCA
>CAYNDW010000537.1:1455-4984 GCA_964395375.1 uncultured Cytophagia bacterium | reverse complement strand
ATGATTGATTTCCTCTGCTATGCTTTTTGCCGCGGCCGTATTTTTTCTACGATTGAAAAAGATCGCGGGCAATATGATCAATCCACGGAAATTTTTTGGGCGAGTGGCGCCTGCTGCCTTTTGCGCAATTCGGTGCTCGCTGAAATCGGCTTGCTTGATGATGTGTTCTTCGCGCACATGGAAGAGATCGATTTGAATTGGCGCATGCACCTCGCGGGCTATTGCGTCATGGCCGTGCCGCAGTCGCGCGTCTATCATCAAGCCGGGTCCACCCTGCATGCGGCCTCGCCGCATAAAACTTATTTGAATCATCGCAACGGGCTGTTCTTGTTGTTGAAAAATTATGCCGCGCTGCCGCTGTGCTTTATATTCCCGCTGCGGCTCGCGCTCGATGTGATTGAGGCCGCGCGTTTGCTCGCGTTGCTGCGGGTGCGACATGCGCTTATGGTTGCGCGCGCCCTCGGCGAAGTGCTGTGGCGTTTGCCCGAGTTGTTGCGCCGGCGTCGCGGCAGCCAAGCGATTTGCCGTGTTGCGCCCGCGACGATGCGTAGAAAGTTTTATGCGCGCAGCTTGATTTGGGATTATTTCATCCGCCGGCGCACCCGTTATTCGGAGTTGCCGCTACGTTCGTGATACGCGCACGCTTCCCCAAGTATAACCTCCGAAGCCTCGCTCAAAATTTTTTCCATCTTCCAACCGCGAAGCAAGGATTGGCATTCGCCCTCATTCGCGTTCCTTCATGCTGTCATTCAGAAAGAATCTTTTTAAGCAATCGGCGCCGTCTCCAGTAAGTAAAAAGGTTCCTGCTGAATGACATGCTAGCAGGGAAAGGTGTAACCTCTATTTCGTTCGAAGTAATGTTTAAATGGCGCTCCTGAGTTTGGGACAGACGAGTCTTGCATTCCAAAGGGCGAATCATTATTATGCCGCACGTCTTTAAATGAAGAGCGCATAGAGTATGAGCCAGTTACGTTATTTTACCGCAGGTGAGTCGCATGGCCAGGCGCTCGTGGGCATATTGGAAGGCCTGCCCGCGGGTTTGGAAATTGCGGAAGAGTATATCGCAACGCAACTGCATCGGCGCCAACAGGGCCATGGCCGCGGCGGCCGCATGCGCATTGAACAAGATCATGCGCGCATTTTGAGCGGCGTGCGCTTCGGCAAAACGCTCGGCTCGCCCATCGCGTTGGAAATTGCAAATCGCGACTGGCAGAATTGGCAAACGAAGATGGCGGTCGTGCCGCTCGCGAATGCCGAACCCGTCGCGCGCGTGGAAATTCCTCGGCCCGGCCATGCCGATCTCGCGGGCGCGATCAAATATCAAACCGATGACATTCGCAATGTGCTCGAACGCGCGAGCGCACGCGAGACGGCGACGCGCGTGGCATTGGGCGCGATTGCAAGAAAGTTTTTGCAAAGCTTCGGCATTGAACTCGTCAGTCACGTGGTGCAGATTCAAGATGCGCGCAGCGCATACACCTTGATTGCTTACAACGCTTCCGCTTTTAGTTTTTCCGCGGAAGAAATCAACCCGCGCGCCGACGCTTCGCCCGTGCGCTGTTTGGATCGCGCCGCCGAACCGGAAATGATTGCGGTGATTGATCGCGCCAAAGAAGAGCGCGATACGGTCGGCGGCATTTTCGAAGTCGCGGCAGTGCATCTGCCTGTGGGCCTCGGCAGCTATGCGCAATGGGATCGCCGCCTCGATGGCCGGATTGCCGCGGCGATGATGAGCATTCCCGCGATCAAGGGGGTGGAGATCGGCCGCGGTTTTGCCGGCGCGACGCAACGCGGCAGCGCCGTGCATGATCAAATTTATTTTTCGCCGGAGCGCGGTTACTATCGTTCTTCGAACCACGCCGGCGGCCTCGAAGGCGGCGTAACGAACGGCGAACCGCTCGTGGTGCGCGCGGCGATGAAACCTATTTCAACTTTGATGCGCCCGCTTCATTCCGTGCATCTGCGCACGAAAGAAGCGACGCCGGCGCATATCGAACGTTCCGACGTTTGCGCCGTGCCCGCGGCGAGCGTGATCGGTGAAGCGATGTTGGCATTGGTGCTCGCCGATGCGATGTTGGAAAAATTCGGCGGCGATAGCATGACTGAGATTCTTTCGCGATGGCAACAATGGTCGAAAATTTAGAGCGCATTTTTCTCATCGGCTTCATGGGCTGCGGCAAGAGCACGGTCGGGAGATTGTTGGCGCAACGGTTAGGTTGGCAGTTCGTGGATTTGGATGAAGAAATTGTTCATCACGAGGGTATGCCGATCGAGCAAATTTTTGCGCTCCACGGCGAACCCTATTTCCGCGACCGGGAAGCGCTGTTGCTCGAAAATTTGCTGGCGCACAAACCGGCCGTTATTGCATTGGGCGGCGGCACGCCCGCGCAAGAAGCCGTGTGGACGGTGCTGCAGCAAGGCCTCGTCGTTTATCTGCGCTGCCATGCCGAGGAATTGTTCCGCCGCTTGAAAGACGACAACAATCGCCCGATGCTGGGACGCGTTGCGCCCGCGGAGCGCTTGCTGCTCATCAAAAATCTCCTGCAACAACGCGAGCCGTTTTATCTGCGCGCGCAATTGATCGTGGATAGCTTCGCGCAACACCCGCCGCTGGAAACCGCGACCTTTCTGGCACAACTTATTCAAGAACGCTAATGAAAAGTATATTGCTCATTCACGGCCCGAACCTCAATTTGCTCGGCGAGCGCGAGCCGGAAGTTTACGGCAAGAGGACTTTGCGCGAGCTTAATCAAGAACTCGAAGTTTTTGCCGCGCAGAGCCAAGTGGAAATCGTGTGCTTTCAATCTAACCACGAAGGCGCGCTCATTGATTTCTTGCACGAACACCGCAAGCGCGCCGACGCGTTGGTGATCAACCCCGGCGCGTTGACGCATTATAGCTATGCCTTGCGCGACGCCATTGCCGGCGTGCGTTTGCCCGCGGTCGAAGTGCATCTTTCGGACATTCATGCGCGCGAAGAATTTCGGCGGGTGTCCGTAATCCGCGACGTGTGTTTGGACCAAATTTCAGGAGGGGGAATTGAAAGTTACCAGCGCGGAATTGAAGTCGTGCTCGGCCGGCTGGTGTGCGCGGAAGTGCAAAGCTTCTTGCAGTCTCGCCCCACGCTTGATGCGGGCTATCGTTTTTGTGTGCAAGTGCTCAAACGGCATTTTCCCAAATATGATTGGGCCGGAATTTATTTGGTGGAAGGCAACGAATTGGTGGTGCATAACTATCTCGGCGCGCCCACACCGCACACGCGCATTCCCATTGGTCAAGGCATTTGCGGCGCGGCAGTGGCGGAAGAACAAACCATCATCGTGCCCGATGTGAATGCCGATCCGCGTTACTTGTCGTGCAGTATTGCAACCAAATCCGAGATCGTGGTGCCGATTCAAGGCCGGCAAATGTATGGCGAGATTGATATCGACAGCCACACGCCCGAGGCGTTTTGGGAGAATGATAAAAATTATTTAGAGCAAATCGCGCAGAGCTTGGCGAAATGGCGCGATAGTTTTTGAGTTGGATG
>CAYNDW010000537.1:0-1355 GCA_964395375.1 uncultured Cytophagia bacterium | reverse complement strand
CTGGTTGCTGGTTGCTGGTTGCTGGTTGCTGGTTGCTGGTTGCTGGTTGCTGGTTGCTGGTTACTGGTTACTGGTTACTGGTTACTGGTGCCAGCATCGAGCATCAAGCAACCAGCATCAAGCAACCAGCATCAAGCAACCAGCATCAAGCAACCAGCAACCAGCAACAAGCAACCAGCAACCAGCAACCAGCCATGCTCTTCCGTCTCTTGTATGATGAAAAACTCGCGCAGGCTTCTTATTTAATCGGCTGCCAGCGCACCGGCGAAGCGCTTGTCCTCGATCCTGAGCGCGATGTGCAACGATATCTCGATCTCGCTGCCAAAGAAGGCTTGCGCATCACCGCGATTGCGGAGACGCATATTCACGCGGACTTCCTCTCCGGCGCACGCGAACTCGCCGAGCGAACAGCGGCGCAACTTTATCTCTCCGATGAAGGCGGCGCCGACTGGAAATATTTTTGGTTGGATAAAAAAAGCGGCGGGGGAAGCTACGCTTGTCAACTTTTAAAAGACGGCGATCGCTTCAAAGTGGGCATGATTGAATTGCAAGCTCTTCACACGCCCGGGCACACGCCGGAGCACTTGTGTTTTTTATTAACCGACCACGGCGGCGGCGCGACGAAACCCATGGGTATACTTACCGGCGACTTCGTTTTCGTCGGCGACGTTGGCCGTCCCGACTTGCTCGAAACTGCGGCGGGCCAAGTAGGGCAAGCGCAAGAATCCGCAACCGTGTTGTACAATTCTTTGCAACGCTTTCATGACTTGCCGGATTATTTGCAAGTGTGGCCCGGCCACGGCTCGGGCAGTTTTTGCGGCAAGTCCTTAGGCTCGGTGCTGCAATCCACGGTAGGCTATGAAAAGCTCTTCAATGCTGCGCTGCTGGCCTCGTGCAAAAGTGTCGAAGCTTTTGTGGAAGAAATTCTCGAAGGGCAAATGGAGCCGCCGTATTATTTCGCGTGCATGAAGCATGAGAATAAATTTGGCCCGGCGCTGCTCGGCGCGCTGCCACAGCCGCGCGCGTTGACTGCCCGGGATTTGCTTCATCACGATCCGGCGCGCGAGGTTATTATCGACACGCGGCCGTGGGCGGCGTATTGTGCCGGCCATCTCCCGCGCGCGTTGCACCTTCCGCTCACGAATGATTTTCCCACGCTGGCCGGCTCTTATATTAAACCCGAGCAAACGATCTATCTCATCGTCAATCACGAGCGCGTGCATGAAGCCGTGACCGACCTAATCCGCGTCGGCTTGGATAAGCTCGCGGGCTATCTCGCGCCGCAAAATTTAAGCGCAGTGCCGCAACTCGTCATGCTCGAAGAAATTTCCGCCGAGGGTTTGCAGGCTCGCATT
>CAYNDW010000536.1:0-4984 GCA_964395375.1 uncultured Cytophagia bacterium | reverse complement strand
TACTGTTATTCATAACGCAGCGCCTCGACCGGATTCGCCAGTGCGGCTTTGATGGCGTGCGCGCTTACGGTTGCCAGCGCAATCATCAGCGCCGAGCCGCCGGCTAACAGAAAAACCCACCAGCCAATGTCGATGCGATACACGAAATTTTGCAGCCAGTTTTGCATGATGAAATAAGCCACGGGCGCGGCAATGAGAAAAGCGAGCAACACCAGCCGCGCAAAATTTTGGGCGAGCAGAACGATCAAGTTGCTTAGAGAGGCGCCCAGCAGTTTGCGAATGCCGATTTCTTTCGTTCTCTGTTCCGTGGTAATCGCGGCTAGGCCGAACAAACCCAGGCACGCCGTGAAGATCGCAAGACCGGCGATGACGCCCACAATTTGGCTCACTTGTTTGTCGGAGAGATAAAGCGCGGCGAAGTGGTCGTCGAGAAAAACATATTGAAACGGCCGGTCGGGCACGTGTTCGTTCCATATCTTTTCGAGATGGCCGAGCGCCGCCGCATAATTTTGCGGACTGATCTTGACCGACATTTCATCATATCCCCAATTCTGGCTGCTGATATAAAGCGGCTGAATTTTGTGGTGCAGCGAATTGAAATTGAAATCTTTCACCACACCGATCACCGTGCCCAACGTATCTTCCCAGCTCACGCCGAACTGTTTGCCCAGCGGCTCATCCCAGCCGAGATCTTTAACCAGGGCTTCGTTGACGATATAAGCAAAACGTTTGTCCGTGGGAATCTCTTCTGAAAACGCGCGCCCCGCGACGATTTCCAAGCCGTAAAATTCGATGAAATTACGCGCCACGTGCAAATGCGAAGGCGATAGCCTGATCTCCGCGCTGTCGCCTTTGGTGCGCGCGCTGTTCTGATGGATGTTGTTGCCCAAGCGCTGCCCCGAAGCCGTGACTGCCAGCACCGCAGGATTGCGAAAAAATTCTTCTTTCAATAGCTCATATTTTTTGTTGCTCGTTCCATTCATTTGCAGCAGAACGATTTGATCGCGCCGGAAACCGGGATCGCGATCCCGCATGAAACGAAATTGCTGCACCGTCAAAGCCGTGCCGACGATCAATGCGATCGCAATGGCGAATTGCGCCACCACCAAGATATTGCGCAAAGTCGCTTTGCGGCCGCTCGCTGGCATTTTATCTTTCAAAACCTCGACCGCCTGGAATGATGAAAGAAAAAGCGCCGGATAAATGCCGGCAACGAGTCCCAGCAAAAACGTGAAGCCGATCATGCCGGGCAACAATGCGGGTTCGCTGAACAAGTTCAATTCCAAAGCGCGACGGCTGATCGCATTCAACAAAGGCAGCGCCAATTCGGCAATGAGCACGGCGACCGCCAGCGCGATGAAAGCCAGAAGCACCGACTCGCCCAAAAACTGCCGCGCGAGCTGCGTGCGGTGCGCGCCAATGGATTTGCGCACGCCCACTTCTTTCGAGCGGCTCGAAGAGCGGGCCGTGGAAAGATTCATGAAATTGATGGCGGCGATGACGAGCACGAAAACGGCGAGCAGGGAAAAAACAAAAATATATTTGCCGTCGAATTTTTGCCAATTATTGTAATCGTGCGTCACTGGCATGGAGCCGAGATGCACTTCATGCAGCGGTTGTAAATACAACTCATAAAACTTTTTTCCTTCGCCCATGTTTTTTTCGAGAAATTGCGGAAAGGCTTGTTCGAGCTTCTCGGGATTCGCGCCCGGCGTGAGCAAGAGATACGTGACGAGCCAATTCGAGCCCCAGTTGCTGCGCGCTCGTTCGTCTTCAATCGTGCTCACAGAAAAAATTGCATCAAATTGCAAATGCGAAGTCTTCGGAATGTTTTGCAAAACGCCGGTGATTTTAAACTGCCGCTCGCCCTGCAGAAATGATTTGCCGATCACCTCGTCCGTGCCGAAAAGTTTTTGCGCGGTCTCTTCCGTGAGCACGGCGCTGTTCGGTTCGTTCAGCGCGGTGGCGCGGTCGCCGTGGCGCAACGCGAAATCAAAAACCGAGAAGAACGCGGGGTCGGTCCAAAAAGTTTTCTCGACGATGATTTGTTTGGGATCGTTGCGCAATACCGTGCCGCCATTCACGAAGCGCACGAAATCGGCGATCTCTGGATAGGTCGCCTTCAGCGCTGGGCCCATGGGATACATGGAAAGCGCGACGCGCTGCGGGCTGATGCCTTCGAAGCTTTGTACTTCGTTCAGGCGATAAATATTTTCGCCCTTCGGGTGAATGCGATCGAAGCGCAGCTCGTGGTCGATGAAAAGATAAATCAACAAACAAGCGGCCATTCCCACGGCCAGGCCAAGTATGTTGATGAAGGAATAAATCTTTTGCTTCCACAAATTGCGAAAGGCAATTTTGAGATAGTTTTTGAGCATGGTTGATCTCCAGTAATCAGTGATCGGTATTCAGTGATCAGTGTCTGAATACTGATCACTGAATACTTTTTACTCGTAGCGAAGCGCTTCCACCGGATTCGCCAGCGCCGCTTTGATCGCTTGCGTGCTCACCGTCAACAGCGCGATGAAAAGCGCTATGCTGCCGGCGAGGCCGAACACCCACCAACTGAGGTCGATGCGATACGCGTAGTTCTGCAAAACTTTGTTCATCACCAAATAAGCGAGCGGCCATGCAATGAGATTGGCTAGCAGCACAAGCAAAGCAAACTCGCGCGAGAGCAGCGTGACCACGCGCGCGACCGAGGCACCGAGCACTTTGCGAATGCCGATCTCTTTCGTGCGGCTCGTTGCGGCAAGCGTTGCCAAGCCGAACAAACCGAGGCCTGCGAGTAGCACGGCGAATGCGGTGCTGTAGGAAATAATTTTCTGCCAACGCAAATCGGTTTCGTATTGACGTTGAAGGTCTTCATTCACAAACGAGAAATCGAACGGCGTGTTCGGCGCGACGGTGCGCCATTCTTCTTCGATCAACTTGATCGTCGCGGGAATGTTGCTCGAACTCACGCGCACGAGAATGTCGTTGATGCCGAACTCGGGATCCATCAACAGCACCGCGGGTTGAATGCGGCGATGCAACGAGAGAAAATGATAATCTTTCACCACGCCGATCACGACCGGGCCGCCGGGAATTTTTTCATCGTTCCAACCCGAAAGCCGGCGCCCGAGCACCGGCTCCTGCCAGCCAAATTCTTGCACCAACGCTTCGTTGACGATCACGGAGTTCATGAGGTCGCTTTGCAATTCGCGCGAAAAATTTCGGCCCGCGATCAACTTGAGGCCGAGCATGTCGACATAATCGTAATCCACGCCGAAGATGAAGGCCGTGCGCTCCACGCCTTCGTGCGTGAAGCCGTTGAGATCCCAACCTTTATTGAAGGCCGCGCTGGTGCCGGTGACGGTCAACACTTGCTGCGGATACGCGTTGAGCGCTTCACGCAGGCGCAACATTTTTTGGCCGCCGTCGTTGCTCGCGCCGCCGAAGCTGTTGATCGCGATGACGTGCTCGGGATTGTAACCGAGATTTCGCGAAGCAATAAACTGCTGCTGCCGCGCAATGAAGATCGCGCAAACGATGAGAAAAATAGCGAGGCCAAATTGGAAAACCACAAGCGAGCGCGTGAAGAAACTTTTTTGCCGCAATTTCAGCGTGCCTTTCAAAACCGTTGCCGGTTGAAAGCGCGAGATGAATGCCGCGGGATAACCGCCCGCCAATAAGCCGATGAGCGGCAGCAGCCCGAGCATCGCGAGTAACGCCCAACCGCCGGAGAGTTGTTGCAGCGACAAATTTTTCTGCGTGAATTGTTTGAACACGGGCAGGAACAATTCCGCGAGCATCAATCCCAACACAAACGCGAGGGCGCTCATCAACAACGCCTCGCCGCCGAATTGCCGCACGAGTTGCAAACGAAACGCGCCGAGCACTTTGCGCATGCCGACTTCGCGCGCGCGGCTCGTGGAACGGCCTAGCGTGAGTGTGATGAAATTGATGCACGCAATCGCAAGCACCAAAATCGCGATGCCGGCGAGCATCATGGCGTACATCGGATTGCTCACCGGCTCGTCCGAGCTGCCGACAGAAGTGTCGAGATGCATCGCCGTCATCGGCTGCAAGCGAAGTTGCAAAGCGTCGTCGCCTTTCGCCATCAAACTGCGCTCTTGGTTGCCCTTGCGCATCTCACCCCAATATTTGCTGACGAACGGCGCGAACTTGCTTTCAAGCGTTTTGCTCTCCGCGCCCTCTTTGAGCAGAACATAACCCGAGCCGTTAAAATTTGTCCAGCGCGTGAGGTTGCGTTCGTAGTTCGGAAACTTTGAGATGTGCAGCGCAAAGTCAAACTGGATACTCGAATTGTCCGGCGGATTTTCCACGACGCCGGTGACAACGACATCAACTTGCCCGCGCCAATTTTTGGTGATGAGCTGCTTGCCGATCGGATCCTCGTCGCCAAAATATTTCTCGGCGATGCGCCGCGTGATGACCACAGAATTGGGCTCGGCCAACGCGCGAGTGCGATCCCCGCGCCACAGCGGAAAGTCAAACACTTCAAGGAAGGCCGGATCAGTAAAAATGAAGCGCTCGGAAAAATGTTTGTCGCCATACGAAGCCGCACCGCCGCCGTGGAAAATGCGCACCGCCTGCTCGATCTCTGAATACTCCGCCGCGAGCGTCGAACCGAGCGGCAACGGTTGATACGACAGCTGCTCGATCGCGCCATCGGCTTTATGCTCGACGATCACTGCGCGATAAAGCCGCTTCGCCTTCGCATGAAATTTGTCGAACGACCATTCATGCTCGACAAAGAGCAAAATCAACAAACAGCACGCAACCCCCAGCGCGAGGCCGAAGATGTTGATGAACGCATAAAGCTTTTGGCGCAGCAGATTACGCAAAGCGATTTTGAAATAATTTTTAAGCATGTTTTCTCCTTGCTGAGGGGCATGAGGGCTGAGGGCGTGGGGCTGAGGGCGTAGAGCTTAGAGTAACATCCTTCGCTCTTCGCTCTTCGCTCTTCGCTCTTCGCTCT
>CAYNDW010000535.1:0-4984 GCA_964395375.1 uncultured Cytophagia bacterium | reverse complement strand
CGAGCGCCTCGTCCCAGGTGGCCTCGCGCAACTTGCCGTTCGCGCGAATCTGCGGTTTGGTCAAACGATCCGCGCCATACAAAATGCCGGGCAAGCTATAGCCTTTGATGCACAGCAGACCTTTATTGACCGGACTGAGTTGATCGCCGGCCACAGCTTCGATCTTTCCATTTTTCACGCCGACCATCACGCCGCAGCCCGTGCCGCAAAATCGGCACGGCGCTTTGTCCCATTTCAAATTGGGGTCAAGGTCGATGCTCGTTGGAAAAGGCGAAGCGCCCGCAGGTTGCGGATGAATCGCTTCGGGTATCGTTGCCAATGCCGAAGCTGCGGCGAAGTGTTTTAAAAAATCTCTGCGGGTGAAGTCCATGATCTTTGCTCCTAGTGTTCAGATCAAAAAAACTTGCTCACACGGTTGAAAGAATCGTATCGGAAAATCGGCCAGGATGCGGCCAAATAACGGCCATTTATCGGTCATGTTAGATTTGATTCAAAATCGAATCTTGCCATTTATCTGCCAAATGCCTGTCAATAGCTTGCCAAATTCTCGCCCCAGAATTGACTCATGCGAGTCAATTCTGCTCTTGTTCAAATAAAACTGAATCGAAGGTGAACTTATTTGCGGCTCATGAACAGGGAGCCTCTTCGAATCGCGCCATATTCGCGCCAAATATGCGCCAAATATGCGCCAAATTTCCGTCACTTCAATTCAAAGTAAAGCGCCTTGCCTTTGCCACCTTGCTGTAAAAGACCTTTTTCTACAAGCGCCATGAGGTCGCGGTTGGCTGTTCGTTTGGAGACGCCCAAAAGTTTTGCATAGTCTCGAGCGGTAAGTCGGCCCTGTTGTCGAGCAAATTCTAATGCTTGTTGCTGCCTTTGGCTTTGCTCCGGTGCTTCATGATATTTCCTTGTTGCCTTCGCACGTTTGAAAGTCACGACGACGGCGCCGCTTCTTTCGTCATACTCCGGCTCAGGCAAGCCTTCGGCTTTGCACAATTCAATCATGCGCAGCGTGCCCGTTCCCCATTGCTCGATATAGTTGATGAGAAAGAAAGCGTGTGCGATGCGATGATTGCGCGGGCGAGAACTGTGCGTGCGATAGAGATCGGCAATCGTGATCCCCTCCGGCAACAAACCGGGACTCCACACTTCGATGCGATCATCCAAGATGCGCACTTGCACGTTGCCGCTATCGCAATAATCGCGATGGCAGACCGCGTTGATCACCGCCTCGCGCAAAGCTTCGAGCGGATATTCCCAGCGGTCGATGCGCTCGACTTGCGTGGCAACGATCTCCGCGGCCATGCTGATGTGGCGCTGGATGAATTCCATCGCCGCGGGCACTTGCGCGATGAGGTTGCCCTCCATCACTTTCATATCGATGAAGTGAATCGGCTCGGTTCCCTTGAAGCGCGCGCAACGCAACTCTGCAGGATAGAAAAATCGCTGCGGCCTTTTGCCGAACTACAGCACTGCGGCGCGATTGGGTTTGCCTTCGTAGAGCAATTCCAACTTGGCCAAAGCTTCAGCGAGCGGCGTATCCAAATCAATCGCCATGTTGCGCTCGTGCTTGGCGCGCCGCAGAAATTGACTCAGCGTGTCCGTATCGAGGTCATCGAAAGTCGCATCGGCAACCGCGCCTGCGTCCCACGAAACGCCTTTGTTGGTGAAAAAGAGCCGTGTCCATTCATTGCTCGAAAGAACGTGATTACTTCTTCCCACGCGCTTGTAGCCGCGCCCTTGCACGAGCACCGGCTTGAAGGAGCTTGCTGCAACGCGCACGACGATGAGAGTTTTGCCTTCAGCTTCGACAAGATGAATCGAAGGAAAGAGCTTGGGATCCGTTTGCTGCTGCACGCTGTTGGCGAGCGCCTCCAACGTATCTTTACCAATGTCGACGCCCAATATACTCTCCCCGACGGAGCGATGCCGATCACAATCGTGCCGCCTTCGCCGTTAGCAAACGCGCCCGCGGTTGCGATGATTTCGTGCAACTCGCCCAACGATTGCTTGAACTCGACGGCCTCGCTTTCGCCGGCATGAAAAAGTTGTTGAATGTCGATCAACATACGCTGCAATGACGAAGTCAAAATTACGGGTTGCTATAATTGCGCGCTTCGATTATTTTCCTGTAAAACTCAAAAGGAGCAGCCATGCCAATCAGCGAACTTCTCAAACAGTACGACAAAGAATGGCTCCTCATCAAAGTGCACAAGTTTGATGAGAATTGGGAGCCGGTCGAGGGCGAAGTCATTTTTCACTCGCCCTCTGATGCCGAAGTCGGGCGCGAGATGCTCAAACACAAAGACGAGCAACTTGATTTTACCGTCCTCTATGCCGGTGAATACCTAGAAGAAATGGCGGTGCTTTTATGACGACATACCCGCTGACTCAATCCGGCTCGCTTCTTTATACGAACGCCGCTCTTAAAGGCAAAAACGGCGTCTTCCACATCAGGCTCCTCGTTGACACCGGCTCGACTTACACGATCATGCCGTGGGGACATCTTGCAATGTCCGGCCTTGAGCCCTCGTTGAAAGTTGACAGCGTTCAAATCACCGCCGCCAGCGGCACCATCATCGCTCCAAGAGTTCGAGCCGATTGGTTTTCGTGCTGCGGTCTGCTGCTAAAGTCCTTTCCCGTAATTGCCCATACTTTACCTTCCGGCTTATCTAGTATCGGCATTCTTGGAATGGACTTTTTACGGGCAGCCAAATCACAGATTGACGTTTTCAATAGCCAACTGTCAACGCGATAAGCGCGATTTTTTTTGCAGCTCCAACACGCCATCAATCCACAAGCCCAATACTCCGATCTCAGTTCCCCACATACCTCTTCTTAAACTCCTCCTGCGCTTGTTTGCGCGCGGCTTTCTCTTCGGCGCTCATGTTGCCGGAGTACCATTTGTGCAGATCGGAATTCAAAACTTCATTCAACAATTTTTCAACCTCCGCAGCAGCCGCGGCTTTGCCGTGCTTCCTGCCTTCTGCAATCACCTCGCGTACTTCCGGCACGAACTCCATGTAGAAACGGTCGCCCACTTCGAACATGCCGTGCCATTGCGTGTAATCCGGGCCCATCATCGAAGCGCCCATGCGCGCGCGCCGGCCTTCGTGATGCCAGAGATAGTAATACGTCCATTCGATCTTCTCATCGAACTCCACGTCGGTCGTGATCAAGCCGCCTTCTTTAATCTTCTTCATCAGCGCGGTCGCGGGCTTGCCGAACTTTTCATTGTAGAGCACGACCACGTCATCGTATTGTTTATAGAAACTCTGCACGTATTGCTTGCTGTGGCATTGATAGCACACGTCCTGCATGTTCTCGCGGCGCTTTTCCCACGCCACGGTTTGCTTGCCTTCTTTCAAATCTCTCGCATCGACCTTCTCCGAAACCGCGGGGCGCAATGTCCAACTGATGCGCAGGCCCACGTCGTGCGTGCTTTCTTGATTCGGCGTGGCGGCCATGTGACAAGTCGCGCACGTTGGCGCGGCAACATAATCTTTGCCCACGACCCACGGCCGCTTGTCGAGATTCATGTCTTCTTTATGCGCGATAAAGTTGATGCCGTGTTTCGACTCGCGATAGATTTCATATTGCGGATGATCCGGGCCGAGATGGCATTTGCCGCAATCATCCGGCTCGCGCGCTTGCGCCACGGAGAAGTAATGGCGATTGTGACACGCGGCGCACGAACCCAAACTCCCGTCGGGATTCACGCGGCCGATGCCGGTGTTCGGCCACGTTTCGGGATCGATCAGCGCGATGCCGTTGCGGTCTTTTTTCACCGAGCCGTCTTCGTTCTTTAAAAAATTCACCACCGAGCCGTGGCATTGCTTACAGCCGCTCACCGCAACGGGATTGCCCATGTGCACGCTGCCCGCAACGACTTCCGCGAGCACGTTATCGAGCGAGCCGAGTATTTTTGCCGCTTGCGCATGATGGCTGTGCTGAAATTCCTCGAACTGCTTTTTATGGCAGCGCGAGCAATCTTTCGGCGAGACGATGGTCGCAATCGAATACGTATAATGATCGAACGCATCGATATCGCCTTTCTCCGCAGTGTGACATTCGAGACAGCCCACGCCGAGACGCGCGTGATAGCTGTCTTTCCATTGCTGCACCAGCGTAGTCGCGTTGCCGGGCTGCGAATGGCATTCGATGCACTTCTTGTTGTCGTCGGAGATCACGATTTTAGGCTTCTGGCCGGGGATCGAGCGCTTGGCTTCGATATAGCCCACGATCAAAAGCGCGGCGAGAAAAAAGAAACTCAGCACAGCGATGATACGACGTTTGGTGTCGAGCGAGAGCATGCCTCCTCCTCAAGTGATGATGGCTAAGGGTTCATCGGAAAAAAGATTTCGCAAACGTAGTCCCCGCCCCTTGTGGGCGGATGGTTCAAGCAATAACTGCATACTCGCCACAGCGCTCCACAAGAGGGGCGGAGCTACGAGTTTAACGGCTCGGTGCCTTCGTTGAGAATGTCCAAGTATTTTTTATAAACAAACAAGCGATTGCGCTGCCTCCGGTCAATTCTTTTAGGAGGTTCAGTTTCAACAGGTGCGAAACAGCTGTGGTCACAGTGGGCACGGACAGCTTCAAAGCTTTACCGGCACTTTGAATCGACACGATGGGCTTCTTCTGCAGCAACTGATGCACGCGCAAAGACGAACCGGCTTGGCGGCCTAGCGCCTCAATGCGGCGGCGATCATGGCTGAAGAGGAGCAAAATTTTTTTTGCCGTGCCGGCGGCCTGCGTGGCCGTCTGAGCAACGCCTTCTAAAAAAAATCGCAGCCAGTTTTCCCACTCTCCGTGCGTTCGCACTCTTTGCAACGTATCATAATAAGCTTGGCGATGTTGTTTGAAATACAAGCTGAGATAGAGCATCGGCTCCGACAATGCGCCTTCCGCGCACAGCAAGAATGTGATCAACAAGCGGCCGAGCCGGCCATTGCCATCCAAGAAGGGATGAATGCTCTCGAAC
>CAYNDW010000534.1:360-5007 GCA_964395375.1 uncultured Cytophagia bacterium | reverse complement strand
AGGCGTAGGAAACTGCTTGAGATTTGCGCAGAATCCCTAGCGTCAGGTGCACGCTGTGTTGGGCGCACTCACGGAACGCTAGCTTTTGCCGTGGACCTAATTATTTTCACGCTACTCTTTCGATTTAGAAACAATGATATTCCCGTTGTCTGCGATTTCAATTTGATCCCCAGTTTTTAGCAGACTAAAATCCGATTCAGAAAGAGCAATCAGCGGAAAAGATTTTTCGTAAAGTTCACCTGCAACAACGGACGCTAACGCGAAGAAAAAATCGGTGGCTGTTGTAATGATCGCAATGGGAGCAGTTCCTTCACGGATCGCTTCCAGTAAAACCGCAGTCGTCGTGGATGAGCCACGTGTAAATGGAACAACGAGTATTTTGCCTTTTGCATTTTCACCTGACAGCGGGTGCCTGCGATCGGTGATTTCCCCGCTTTTCCAGTCGTATCCGCCCCAGAACGAAAGCGGTTCGTGGCTGACTAGTGCACTTCCGCTTGTAGTGCCCGGTATCACAGGCTTGCCGGTCAATTCTAACTTTCCCATAAAGTTTCATCCCGAATAATTTCACCTCTGACTGCTGAGTTGACACAATCGGCCAGGCTACTGAAGGCGATTTTCTTATCTAACAAGCCAGGTGCATAATACGCAAACTTTGCCGAATTTGTCATTAAATACCGAATCTCTTTAGGTAACATTGGTGTGGTTAGGATACAGGTATCCATTGTTAATTGTGCGCCGAAAGATAGAATCGGATCGAGAAAGCCTGCCCGCTCTGCAAGCTGGGTCATGACTCGGCTGGAGGTAACCAGGAATTTTACATTGGGATTCCTTCTCTTCCCCACAACAAGTGCGGCTAGAGTTTTAAATTCCGCCAATGAAAAATGTGGGCTGCCTAATACAACCATATCCAATCTGGCGTCATCCGCATGCGTTAATTCTTTGCGAGCCTGGCGCAGGAGATCCATTGTGACAAGGATCGTTTCTTCAGGCGTCATCCCTTGAAAGGCTGCCTCGACAGTTGGCGCTTCTGGTGTTACCCCAACCATGTGGAAGAGAGCCACGGCTCCTGACGAAGCCGAGGCTGCTCCTAAAGCCTTGAGCTGATCGTCGTTTGGCGCTACCTTCATCCCCTCAATGACCGGGATTCTATCTTGAGTGATTTTGCCCAAATAATGGCCGAGCACAGGATAAAAGTCGTCGCCCGTTTGAAGCGCTTCGGGTATATCGTGCAGTTTGAGAAGTATTTTTCCTGCACGATTTTCTGTCAAATGTAATCCGATGGCGGGTGCACGGCCAGTGATAGCGCAGCACACATCAAACATATCTGGATAGCGCTCAGTGCGTGCTCCTATTACAGAGTTCGCGAAAACGATCGCATTTGATTCTCCCCACGCAATTTGTTGACCAAAGGTCGGTCGCATTTCAGTTTGATAAGGCGCACATGTCCAGGTTGGGATGGTTCCCATGCTTTGATATGCCACCATCTGCCGATGTGCTTGCTTTGCCCATAAAGGCGGGACAGCCCATTCTCTCCAATGATGTTCGTCCAGTCCGCTTACATTGAGTGTGGTCGGAACTGCCACTTTCGCGCCCAGGCTGGCGAGCCTTTCGGCATATTCGAGCCCCGCATCTCCGATATAAACTGTGCTGTCAATGTGTGCGCCGGTGATATCCAGTAATTTTTTTGCGCCTGAAACTTCTGCCATACGGACCAAAATAGACATAGCCATTTTTGTTGCAGGGCCGTATCCCCCGTTCAACATTGCCATATCTTTACGAGTTAGATCCAAGGGCATTTCTGTTCCTCGGCTTTTTTAGCATCTTCTTTAATTGGACCGTGAATGCCCATCAATTGTATTAGAGATTGTTTCGTAAAGACTTTTTGGACACGGACGACCCGGATGCTTCGCGCGCACTGAATTTTCACGGAAAACCCATCAATAAGCCGCTCTTTTCCGTAATGTTCGTGAAATCCATGTATAAAAAAGCAGACGCAGATTTTGTTTATTTATCTGCAAAACAATTGTTTTGCAGTGCCTAACGACCCAAGCTCAGCGACCCGACCCACGGGACGCGCGGATTGCAACCGGAACGCTATGGCCGGGTTCGCTGCAGAGAATGGTTAGGCGGCATGGGCTGGGTAAGCCGCGCGCCATCATGGCGTTTTCGGTTCATCTGGTTTTAGGTGGTTCGGCATTCTTTTCTTGAGGCTGAACCTTCTTAACAACGTAGAGGTTGTTGCTGTTAAAGGTTTTCGGCGGCTCGTCGGACGGGCCGTACGTGGTCAGGGTGAGTGTCCCGTCCTCAATCTTGAAGATGACGAAGACCACTGTGCCGAGGGCATCCTTCGATGGCCCGCAATCTTTGATGGTGGCGCGTAGCTGCTGTGGGTCCGTGCCGGCAGGTAGTGTAAATGTCGTCTCATACCAGGTCGTGCCGGCACGATAGTGGAGCGAGTTGCCCGTGATGGTGATGGAGCATTTGCCTCCCGCCCCTTCGCCTTCCCAATAGCCTTGGAGGCGATTTAGTTCTACAGCGGTTCGCTTCGGCGTGCTTTGGCAAGCGGTCAACAAGGCCGCGAATGACAAAGCGAATGCGCCCCACAGAAACTGGCCGTTTAGTGCTTTCTTCATAAGGTGTCGAATTTGACCGGTGGGTGCTGCCGCCTAACGCCCAACTTAACCGGCTGCGGGGCGAGACGAACGTTGATTGAAAGACAGACGTTCGAATCACCTAATCATGAAAATCATGCCACTGCCCCGCAGTCCGGTTGAAGCTGATGTTAGGCGATGGACTTATCTACTTTTGGACTTTTCCAACAGTCTCGTTAGACACAATACCTTCCAAATAGAGACCTTGCACCCTCATAGCTCTATAAGACGTTACAAGCCGCAGGATTCTGCTTGACATCAACAGCGGTGGATAGGGCAAAACCCCGCGCAGATACTAAGAGGTTCGATCAGAACAGCGATCACATCCTATTGCAATTGGTTGACCATTTTGCCCGCAAGCTCCCGCAAGTTCTCGTCAGGGTCGTTCTTCGCGATCTCTTCCACCATCGCCTTTACGCCTGCCGGTGGTTTGGCTTCGATCGAACGCAAGGTTACTTTGCGCACACCAGCATCCAGGTCATGCACCAGGAGATCCAACAGAGGAGCTTGAACCTGTTTGAGGTTACGAACGCCGGCAGCAGCAGCGATGCGAACCTGGTCATGAGAACTGTGGGCGGCCAAATCCAGGACGTCGGTTGACTTGTCACTCTGGATGAGGCTCGCCAAATATGCCGCTTTGGAGGCGAGCATAGGATCGCCTCCCCGCACGAGTTGCATCAAGTGTGGAATAGCGTCCGGGCCGAGCCTAGCAGCTTCAGCGTAATCCGGCTCGTCACGGTCAAGCTGCGTGCGAACTTGATCCATGGTAATCATAGACATGGCTCAATCTCCTTTTAAGATGGAACAGTTAGAGTACTTGCCAGCATGGTTGACACCTCGCTGGCAACAAGATCCGGCGGTGGGTTGGTGATGTTTGAGGTGCCATTGCCAGTCATAAGGCGGTTGTTATCGTTAACGTGAAAGAGGCCCAACACGTGGCCAACCTCATGGCCGAGCGTCCATTGAGTGGCGCCCTGGGCAACAACTGCACCAGGGCTTCCCGCCGGGAAGGCGGCGCACCCGTTGAATGGCGGCACTGTAGACCGTACGAAGTAGACGACCACTTCGTTCGCTCCGACAAAGTTGCGATTCGCGAAGAGTTGGTTTTGTTCGGCCGTCGTCGATCCCATCGTACAAGCGCCGACATCGAGGTCATTGAGCGCCGGCAGGTTCAGGTTTTCAGTGCTTATCACCTGCACACCGATACCAGCGTTCGCATACACTTGTTCCATCGCCGCGATCATGTTGGCGATGTTGATGTTGGGATTCGTCAGGATCTTGACATGAAGCCGAACGGATTCAACCCCTAGATTGGTCCACTTATGCCAGAGCGCACAGTCCCCGCCAATGCCGAAGATATCCAGGCGATTCGAGGCCCAGGCGACCGGGCTTACCTCAGAGAACACTTGGCCGGCGAGCGACTGCCAGCCACCCCAAGTCGAACCGTTCCACCATCTGTGCCAGACTGCGCTGTCACCGCCGATGGCGAAGACATCAAGACGGTTCTGCCTACGGGCAACTGCGTTTACCTCTGAGAAGAGTTGGCCACCAAGCGATTCCCAGCCACCCCAACTGGAACCGTTCCACCATTTGTGCCACACCGCGGTATCACTGCCAATGGCGAAAAGATCCAAGCGGTTTGTGCCCCATGCAACTGCGCTCACCTCAGAGAAAAGCCAGCCACCGAGCGATTCCCAGCCGCCCCAGCTTGAGCCGTTCCACCACCTGTGCCAAACCGCTTGGTCCGTCCCAAGGGCGAAGACATCGAGGCGGTTCGGTCCCCACGCCACAACACGAGGCGAGGAGGTGAGCACCCCGCCGAGCGACTCCCAACCTCCCCAGCTTGAGCCGTTCCACCACCTGTGCCAAAGCGCGTGGTCCGTCCCTAAGGCAAAGATGTCTAAACGGTTCGGTCCCCATGCCACGGCATGGGGCGGTGAAGTGAGCACCCCGCCGAGCGACTCCCAACCTCCCCAGCTTGAGCCGTTCCACCACC
>CAYNDW010000534.1:0-260 GCA_964395375.1 uncultured Cytophagia bacterium | reverse complement strand
TGTGCCAAAGTGCGTGATCTGTCCCGAGAGCGAAGATATCCAAGCGGTTCGATCCCCACGCCACAGCTTGTGGTCGTGAGGTGATGATACCGCCGAGCGATTCCCAACTTCCCCAAATAGCCATGGTTAACCTCCTTGTTTAGTTAATAGGTAAGAGCATGTGCTAGCCCTGAAAGGCTGGTTATTTTGGTCATCACTAACTTTGCTAGCCCAAGTTCGACACTTGTAAGTTTTTTTCGGGTGGCCTTCAACATAGACAT
>CAYNDW010000533.1:0-5010 GCA_964395375.1 uncultured Cytophagia bacterium | reverse complement strand
GGTGATGAACTACAAACTCGGCGGCAGCTTCAACGGCATTTTGAATTTGATTCTGCGCGAAGAGAAGGGCTACACCTACGGCGCGCGCTCAACTTTTATCGCAGGTCACAATTCGGGCGTGTTCGTGGCCTCCTCGGGCGTGCGCTCGAACGCGACGTATGAATCCGCGCAGATTTTCAAAGACGAGATTGCGAAGTATCGCAACGGTGTGTCCGACGAGGATTTTGCGTTCACGAAAAGCGCGTTGACGCAATCGAACGCGCGGCGTTTCGAAACGTTGGGCGCGCTCGCGGGCCTGCTCGGACAGATCGCGACATACAACTTGCCGTTCGATTATGTGAAGCAGCAAGAGCGCATCATCGCGGATATGACCAAAGCGCGGCATCAACAACTCGCGCAGCAATACCTCGATCCGAACAAGATGGTCTATCTCGTCGTGGGCGACGCGGCCACGCAACTCGCCGGCCTGAAGCAACTCGGCCTCGGCGATCCGATGGTGTTGGATAAGGACGGCAATCCGGTGAATTGAGGTTTGTCTTTCGTTTTTAGATAAACAAAAAAGCGCGCGGCAAAATATGCTGCGCGTTTTTTTTGTTATTACTCCGAGCGAAATATAGATACACTTTCCCGCCTCGCCTGTCATTCAGGAGGCATCTTTTTGCTCACCGAAGGTACTGCCGAGCGCCAAAAAATATTCTTTCAGAATGACATGCGAGAATGGGAAATGTCGTTCGCGCGGAGTAATAAGCCCGACTACAACGCCCCCGTTGCCTCAAAAAAATTCCACCTGAATGCCAGGCCGTGGAGATGTATATTAAGATCTGAACGCAGAGAGGAAGAGCTAAACTTGGAGACCGTTGCCTTTCAAGGCGAAACCGGCGCATATAGCGAACGCGCGGCGCGCGAATTTTTCGGACCATCCTGTCAAGCCCTGCCCTTCCGCACGTTTCGCGACGCCTTTGTCGCCGTGCATGAAAGCCGGGTTCAAGCCGCCATATTGCCAATTGAAAATTCACTCGCGGGCAGCGTACATCAAAATTATGACTTGCTTTTGCAGTATCACTTGCACATCACCGGCAAAATAATCTTGCGCATCAGCCATCATGTGATGGTCCTGTCCGGCGTGAAATGGGAACAAGTGCGGCGCGTCTATTCGCATCCGCAAGCGCTGGAACAATGTCGCGAATTTTTGGCGCGCCGGCCGGAGCTTGAGATCGTGCCGGCCTATGATACCGCGGGCAGCGCCAAGCTCATTGCCGAAAACGGCTGGCGCGACGCCGCGGCCATTGCCAGCGCACAAGCCGCGGAGCACTATGGCCTCGCAGTTCTTCATCGCGGCGTAGAAAGCAATCAGCAAAACTACACTCGCTTTCTGATTTTAAGCCAAACCGCAGTCATGCCCGAGGCGCAGGGCAAAACCTCCATCGTTTTTGCCACGCCGCATAAGCCGGGCGCATTGTTTAAAGCGCTCGCCGTGTTCGCCTTGCGCGATATTAATTTGCTCAAAATCGAGTCGCGGCCACAGCACGGGAATCCGTGGCATTATTTCTTCTATCTCGATTTCGAAGGCGCGCCGAGCCAAAGCCATTGCCAAAAGGCGCTCGATCATCTCGGCGAACTTTCCGAGTTTGTGCGCGTGCTAGGCACATACGAAAAAGGCAAAGTCATTGAATGACACCGAACCGTTATCCGAGTTAGAAATCCAAGCCGGCATGCGCGGCGTCATCCAAGACGGCCTGACCACGCAAGCGATGCTCACGCTCACCGGCGGCGCGTTTCTCGTGGATTTCGCGCTCTTGCTCGGCGCTTCGAATGCGCTCATCGGCGTGCTCGCAGCCATTCCCTTTCTCGCGCAATTGCTCCAAGTGCCGGCGATCTATGTGGTCGAGAAGTATCGTTCCCGCCGCGCGATTTGTGTGCTCACCTCCGGCCTCGCGCGCATGAGTCTCTTGCTGATTGCGCTCATTCCCTTTTTTCTTTTCGGTGCAAACGCGGTGCTCGTGCTCACGCTTTGTGTATTGCTCTATGCTCTGCTCGGCGCGGTCTCCGGTTGCAGTTGGAATTCCTGGATGCGCGATTTGCTGCCGCAAGATCGCCTCGGCGCGTTCTTCGCGAAACGCATGGGCCTGATGGCCGCGTTCGGCATTGTGCTCAATCTCGCCGCGGGTTTTTATATCACCTGGCTTGAGCAACACTTCCCGGCACAAAAGCTTCACGGCTACGCGGCGCTCTTTCTCCTCGGCGCGAGCGCGGGTTTGCTCGGCGTTTACATCATCTCAACCATTCCCGAGCCAAGAATGGCCCCGCCCAATATCCACGGCCCCTTTTTGCGGCTGTTGCGCCGGCCGTTGCAAGACCAAAACTTTCGGCGCTTGCTCATGTTTCAAGGCGCATGGAATTTTGCGATCAATCTCGCAGCGCCGTTCTTCACCGTGTACATGCTCAAAAATCTCGGCCTCGACATGCGCCTCATCATCGCGCTGCAAGTGTTGAGTCAAAGCATGAACCTCCTCTTCTTTCATCTTTGGGGAAAAATCTCCGACCGTTTCAGCAACAAATCCGTGTTGCGCGTGTGCGGGCCGATCTATATCATTTGCATTTTCGTATTCACGTTTACCACGTTGCCCAACAAGTACGTGCTCACCATACCGCTGCTTTTGCTCATTCACGTGTTCATGGGCATCGCCACCGCGGGCGTTACGCTCGCCACCGGCAACATTAGCTTGAAGCTCGCGCCCAAAGGCCAAGCCACGGCATACCTCGCGGTCAATGGCTTGGTTAACGCCGTCGCCGCCGGTGTTGCGCCAATCCTCGGCGGCAATTTCGTCGATCGCCTCGCGGGCTATGCGCTTTCATGGACGTTGAAATGGCATAGCCCAAGCGGCGTGCTCGCATTTGAAACGCTCGACTTGCAGCATTGGGATTTCTTTTTCATACTCGCCTGCCTCTTCGGCCTTTATGCCATGCACCGTTTGGCGAAAGTCAAAGAAGTCGGCGAGGTAAAAGAAGAGATCGTCATTGTGGAATTGATCGCCGAAGCCCGGCGCGTCATGCTCAGCCTTTCCACGCTTGCGGGCCTGCGTAGCGCGTTGCTGTTTCCGTTTTCGTTGTTGGGCGGAAGTTTGAAGAAGAAGGATTAGAAGCAGGGCAGCAATCGAGGCTTGGAAAGAAAATTCTTATTGCATCCGAAAGGCCTCTCCCACATATTACTTCACACCAGCAACAGCCTCTCAACCTAAACGCACGAAGTTCTATTTGGCACAAACCTGCGGCGAACAGACTATGGCTATCGATAAAGAACTCTACCGCCAAGCGTTCGAGTATTATCGGCAATGGAATGAAGTCAAGCTTATAGAGCGTGCTGAAATGGCT
This sequence comes from uncultured Cytophagia bacterium, assembly GCA_964395375.1. Classification (GTDB taxonomy): domain Bacteria; phylum Zhuqueibacterota; class Zhuqueibacteria; order Zhuqueibacterales; family Zhuqueibacteraceae; genus JABWAN01. The sequence goes on along the minus strand of CAYNDW010000533.1, from coordinate 1,638 downwards.
AGGGCGCTCTCCTCGACGGAAGCGTTTCAACAATATGCCGATTTGGTTGATTTCGTTTGGCGGCTTTGTCCGGAGCCGAGCGCGGCGCAACGGCAAGAGAAACTCAACACACTTGATCGCTACTATGCCCAAATCCAAAAGTTCGAAGCGTGGCGTCGCACGCATCGAAAATCAACTCGAGAAACCTCTGCGCAAGGCGCTCGCGTTTCTTGAACAAAACGACTATCGCTACGCCATTATCGGCGGTATCGCAGTCGCGCAGTGGGGATTTCCACGCGCAACTCATGACGTTGATATCAAAGTGCTCGTACCCAACACGGAATATGAAAAAACGCGCACCGCGATTTTAGCGAAATTCCCGGAACGAGCCCGGCAGCAAGCCCCGTCCAACCCTTTTATCGTCGCCGTGACGATCGACAAGGTCATCGTTGATTTCTTGCTCACCCTCCCCGGTTATGAAGAGTTGATAATCGCACGCGCGGCCCGCCGCAAATTAAACGGCTTTTCTGCTTGGATTTGCTCCGCGGAAGATTTGATCATTCAAAAAGTCACTGCCGGACGCGGTAAAGATTGGATGGATATTGAGGCGCTGTTATTGAGCCAACGCGGCAAGCTTGACGAAGCTTACATCGAAGACTGGCTCGGGCAATTTGTCGAGGCGTTGGAGAAGCCGGAAATGTTGGCGGAGTATCAGCGGTTGCTGAAAAAAGTCAAAGCGCTGGGAAAAAAATGAGAAGTGTTCGAGGGGCGGGAATCTAAATTTCGGGCTGCAGATAAATCAAACCATACTTGCTGCGCAAAGCAACTGCGACGTGATCCAAGAAGCCATTGTGCCCCAACAGATTGCGCGGCACGGGAAATTCGGTGAAGAGCACTGCGGTCATGATTTCTTCAACAGTGGTTTGCGACATGGGTGACCTTCCTGTTTTGCGTCACTAAAATGTTTTGCAGGCGGCTAAAACATAAACAATCCGGTTTCGAACTTCAATGCAATTTTAAGCGCACGCGAAAACGAGCTTGCGCTTCGACGTTTTTTATGTTTGATTCCGCTTATTCAGTGCAAGGTTGACTTCACCCCACAAGAGGAGGAAGCATGTCAAACGAAACTCTATTCTCGCTCTGTAGTAACGCCGTCATGCCCGGCTGGTTGCTGCTCATCATTCTACCGCGTTGGAAATGGACCGCGCGCCTCATCACTGCCGTTATCATCCCCGCGCTGTTGGGGCTGGTGTATCTTTATTTAATCCTCACGGAGTTTGGCAAAAGCGAGGGCGGCTTCGGCTCGCTTGCGCAAGTGCAACAGCTTTTCGCAAATCCCGCGGCGCTGCTCGCCGGGTGGATTCATTATCTCGCATTCGATCTGTTCATCGGCAGTTGGGAAGTGCGCGATGCACAGCGCTGGGGAATCAGCCATTGGCTCGTCATTCCGTGTTTGGTGCTCACGTTTCTCTTTGGCCCCATCGGGTTGCTGCTTTATTTCGCGCTGCGCGCGGGCTTGAAAAAGCAAATCGTGTTGGGAGAATAAGCCCGGTTCAGCCACGGCTTGGCCCGGGCTTGCCTTTTTGCATTGAATGAACGCTCACCGAGAGCCTGCTATATTTTAACGAAAGCCACGCCCTAGCCGTGGCTGAATTAGCG
>CAYNDW010000532.1:0-5019 GCA_964395375.1 uncultured Cytophagia bacterium | reverse complement strand
TATAGTCCTACATTTCGAAGTTTGTTTCCTTATTTCGTGCGTCGTGAAGGCGATGGTGGTTTTCGTCGTCCCGAGGCGCAATCAGTAATGCAACAGACATGGGATCAGCAGGTTGCAGTAACATACCTTCTTGGATTTGATTGGAAGATTCACCAGGAATGGGAAATAGTGCGCAAACGGGAAAGGACATTGCAAGAATTAAAAAAGGCCGCAGCTGCTGGGGCACTTGGCGATATTATCGCCTCAAGTGCTCAACTTCGGACGCAACTAGTACTGGCAGAACAGGTTTCACAACGACTTCAAAACACTTTGAGCAGTTTCGAGGTACTAAGCGAATATCGCGAACTCGAGCAAGAAGCTTCTCGAATCACGCGGGAGACTAATGGCTTGGCCAATGAAAATACTTTGGATGAGCAGTTGCTCGCCGACATGCGGACAGCTCTTGAATTCGAGCAACCACCGGAAGTTGCAGCTTTGTCGCGTTTGTATGAGGAAGCAGGCGTGGCTTTGCCAGAAATGGTAACGCGACGTTTTGAGGAGGTCAAACAGTTTCACGAATCCGTCATTATAAATAGACGAGATTACCTCGCCAGTGAACGTGATGCCGCAGAGAATCGACTTCAAGCCCGTCGCCGCTTCATGAAGCAGTTGGACAACCGGCGAGGCGAAATCATGAGAATGCTCCAATCAAGAGGAGCACTAGATCAGTTCCAACGTCTTCAGCAGGAAGCCGCCCGTCAGGATGCTGAAACGGAGGCAATTCGTCAGCGTTTCCAAGCTGCCGAACAGCTAGAGGGATCAAAGACAGAACTCGAAATCGAGCGTGCGCGTCTTATCCAGCGACTCCGGCGTGATTTGGATGAGCAAAAGGAAAAGGTTACCGAGGCTATTGCGACCTTCGAAACTATATCCCGTTCATTATATGAAGACGCAGGAAGTTTGACCCTCGATCCAACCGATAACGGACTTAAAATCGATATTCGCATTCAAGGGGAAAGGAGCCGTGGTATCAAAAACATGCAAGTTTTCTGCTTCGATTTAATGTTGATGAAGTTGTGTTCGTTACGACAAATGGGGCCAGGATTTTTAGTACATGATAGCCACCTTTTTGATGGTGTAGACGAAAGGCAGGTTGCACGAGCACTGCAGCTTGGCAGCGAAACAGCGACAAGCTGTGGATGGCAGTATTTTGTTACTATGAATTCAGATGCTGTTCCGAGTGAGTTTCCTAAAGGTTTTGATTTTGAGCAGTATATCCTGCCTGTACGCCTTACCGATGCCGCTGAAGACGGAGGCCTTTTCGGACTTCGGTTTTAGTCGGTCTAAACGATTATATCTAGTTTGACTGAATCAATGATGGTTTAGCCTCTGAAGGCTTCGATTTTTTGAAACTTGATTCTCACATCACTTGCATCTCCTCATGCATCAACCTTCTCTCTTGCCTCAAGGGACCCCTACTCAACTCAACCGCAGCCTCGGCCTGCCCTCGGCGATTTTGATGGTGATGGGCTTGATCATCGGCTCGGGAATTTTCCTCACGCCGAAAGATATTGCCGCGACGGTGCAAGTGCCCGGCTTGATGATTTTCGTTTGGGTCGTTAGCGGCCTGCTCACGCTCGCGGGCGCGCTCACCAACGCGGAGATCGCTTCTGAAATCACGGACACGGGCGGGCAGTACGTTTACTTTCGCGTACTCTACAAAGAATGGATGGCCTTTCTTTACGGCTGGACTTCGTTCAGTGTTTATCAAACCGCTTCAATTGCCGCCATTGCCGTGGCCTTCGCGGAATACTCAGAATATTTTGTTAAGCTGCCGCATCTCAGCCCAAGCCTTGAAGCTTGGCATTTGCCGTTGTTCGAGAGCATCAAGCCCTTGGAGAATATCGGCATCAAGCTGCTCGCCATCGCTGCGATTCTGCTGCTTACCGCGGTCAATTATTTCGGCGTTGTGCTCGGCGCGATGACACAAAACATTTTTACGGCGGCCAAAGTCGTCGCGCTCGCCGGAATCATTCTTTTGGCCTTCACGCTTGGGCAAGGCAGCGTTGAAAATTTTTTCCCGCTGTGGGGCGCGCCCGCGAACGGCAATTTACTCGCTGCCATTGGCGTGGCCATGATCTCCGCGCTGTGGTGCTATGACGGCTGGAACAATCTTACGTACATCGCCGGAGAGATCAAAGAGCCGCAGCGCAACATTCCGCGCGGCCTCGTGCTCGGCACGGTGGCGACAATTATTATTTACATGCTCACCAACCTCGCGTATCTTTATGTGATGCCCATTCACGAGATTGCCAACTCGAAACTCGTGGCTGCGGACGTCATGCGAAGAGTTTTGGGTGAGGCGGGCGGCGCGTTCATCGCCATTACCGTGATGATTTCGACCTTCGGCATTGTCAATTCCACGTGCTTGACCGCGGCGCGTCTGTATTACGCCATGGCCAAAGATCAGCTCTTCTTTCAAAACTTCGCGGACATTCATCCTAATTATCGCACGCCCGGCAAAGCGCTCATTGCGCAAGGCGTGTGGGCCTCGCTGCTCACGTTCATGGGCAATTACAATCAACTCTTCAGCTACGCGATTTTCGCCGCGTGGATTTTTTATACGCTCGGAGCGCTCGGCGTTTTTATTCTGCGCAAAAAATTCCCCAACGCCCAACGCACCTATCGCACGCCCGGCTATCCCCTCGTGCCGGCGCTCTTCGTGTTGGTCGCGAGTTGGTTTGTCGTCAACACGCTGGTCGAGCAAACCGCGGATGCGCTCGTCGGTTTGCTGCTCGTGCTCGTGGGCGTTCCGTTTTACCTGTATTGGAAAAAACAGGTGCAAGCGGAAGTCGCGCAAAAGGCCGTGTGATCAAACCTATTGTTGTGCGCATTTGAGTGAAGTTATCGCCGCACCTGGAGAAAATGAGGATGTCCTTGCGTTCGTTGTGGAATTGGTTCTCCCCTCATGCGTGGCGAACGCTGCTGTTCCTTTGCGCGGCGCTGGGCTATTGGTTCATCTCCTCCATTCCCGCGCCGCCCGGCGCGCAGCCGGAGGCCATGAAAGCCGTTGCCATCTTCGCCGTCTGTATCTTCTTCTACGTCACCAATCTCATCCCGCTCATGATCACGAGCCTTATGGCCGTGATCTTGTTTCCGCTCGCCGGCGTGCTTGATTCCAAAACCACGTTTGCGTTGTTCGGCAATCAAGTCGTGTTCTTCATTCTCGGCGCGTTCATTCTCGCTTCGCCCTTCATGCGCAGCGGGCTTTCGAAGCGCATTGCGCTCGCCGTGCTGCAACGGTTCGCCGGCTCGCCGCGCGTGTTGCTGCTCGGCATTTTAATTTTTCCGGCCTTTCTTTCTTGTTGGATGTCCGAACACGCGGTCGCGGCCATGATGTTTCCCATCGTGATGGACATTGCGGATTGCCTCGGGCTCGCGCCGCAAACCAGCCGCTTTGGCAAAGCTATGTTCTTGATCATGGCCTCGGGCTGCATCATCGGCGGCATCACGACTTTTCTAGGCGGCGGACGCGCGCCGCTCGCCGTCGGTATTTTGAAAGAAGCCACGGGCCAAACCGTCGACTTCATTCCATGGGCGCTTGCCGCGTTGCCGACGACGTTGTTGCTGCTCTTCGTCGCGTATTTTTTATTTCTCTATCTCTATCCGCCGGAGATTCGCGAGTTGGAAAATGTGCAGGAAAGGTTGGAGCAGCGTCGCCGCGAGTTGGGCGCAATCAGCGGCCGTGAAATTGCCGTCGGCATTTTGATGCTCGCCACGATTATCGCGTGGATGATATACGGCAAAACTTTCGGCCTCGCCAACATCGCGATTATCGCAGTGATCGTTGCGTTCATTCTGCGTTTGACCGATTGGAGGGAGGTGGAGGAGGACGTGAACTGGGGAATTTTCTTGATGTACGGCGGCGCGATTTGTTTGGGCTATGCGATGGAGAAAACCGGCGGCGCGGAGTGGCTCGCGCGCAACACGCTCGGCGCGTTCGTGCATTCGCCCGTGCTGCTCATCGCCGCGATTTCGTTGCTCGCCATCACCCTCACGGAATTGATCAGCAACTCCGCGGTGGTTGCGCTGCTCATGCCCGTCGCGCTCAGCATGGGCCGCGATCTTGGCATTGATCCGCGCGTGATGACCATGGTCGTTGCCATTCCCAGCGGCTTAGCGTTCATGCTTCCGATGGGCACGCCCGCCACGGCCATTGCATTTTCTTCCGGCTTCCTCACGACGCGCGACACCGCGCGCACGGGTTTGATTCTCTTTCCGATTGGTTGGTTGATCTTCAACGTGTCGATTTATTGGGTATGGCCGATGTTGGGTTTTGAGGTGCCGTGAATTAGGAAAGAAGAGTTGCCCGAATTGGTACGGAGTATGGAAATGAAAAGCATCGAATCACGCGGCCACGGCGAAAACCTCGGGCATGACTTGGTTTGAAATACGGCAATAGCCGGTTGCCGGATCGAACTTGAGAAAAGCGGAAACGGCTTCGGACGCGAGAATGGGTTTGAGAATGTCTTTATCCGAAGCCGAGAGCTTTTGCCAGGCCTCGCATTCGAACTGCGCAAATTGCGCCAAGCCGCGATAATGAACCAGCGTGAGCTGCACCGGCTTGAAAGAATCTTTGGCCAAATACAAAACGATGCCGTGACGCAGTTGAAAGGCTTTTTTCGAAGCGCGATGCAGGCGCTCGTCGAAAATGACTTCCAGAATATCGCCTTCAGGATCGTAGGAAAGCCGCATGTCTTGTCTCCAATCTAAGCCGGATATGCCGTCATGACAAAATTATTCGGAGCGTTGAATTGCCACCTAAAAATGACGACGACCTCTATGGTATCGAAGTCTTCGTGTAAAGCGACAAACTTCTTTCGGTAATAAAATGTTTCGAGATAAAATGGGTCTTGCACACGCGCGCCAGCCCGAACCGTGCTCAAAACTTCGTCACGAAATTCTTCCAGTTCCGGATGGTTTTCAAGGATATGTTCCCATCTCTCATCCGTCATGTAGATTGCGTTGCCGAAGCGATCT
>CAYNDW010000531.1:0-5034 GCA_964395375.1 uncultured Cytophagia bacterium | reverse complement strand
GCCAGAGCGGGTGAAGGCAAACGTCGAATACGGCCCTCCTCTTGAAGAACGCACCGACGTTACCGTTGAGGAATTAGAGCGGCTTGCGCTTCCGGTTCCGGCCGAACTTTATAATGGAAGGGTGGTGTTTAAAATGGCGAATCCATTACATTCCGCACTACAAATAGCTTTGGGGGCCGAATTGTTCAATTACCTGCGGCGTCATCCTCTCGGCATGGTTTTCACGGACGCTCATTTCAAACTCTGGCCGGAGCGGAATAATCAAGCCCGCATCCCGGATATTAGTTTTGTGCTCAAGTCACGACTGCCCGATGATATTTTGCACTATCCCAGCATGGCGCCTGATCTCGCCATTGAGATTCTTTCACCCACGGATAATTTTTTCGATGTCATGGATAAGGTTGATGAGTATCTCGAGCAAGGCACGAAGCTCGTTTGGCTGGTGATTCCACGCAAGGAAGAGGTGCTCGTTTGCACGGGCGAGGGAAAATTTAGCGTGCGTGATATGCTCAATGCGCCGGAGCTTCTTCCGGGCTTCCAGCTTTCCCTTAAAGACTTTTTTGCCGAAGTAAAAGCTGCCATTTCGAAATAAGCTTAAAGCGAACTTTGGCAGTTGCCCATTAAGCAAAACTTTCGCAACGCAATTCGAAAATCCAAGATCGTGTGGCTGGTGATTCCCCAAAAAGAAGAAGTGTTGGTCTGCACTGCCGAAGGCAAACACAGCGTGCGCGATTTTCTCACCGCGCCGGAGTTGCTGCCGGGTTTGCAAATTCCATTGCAGAAAGTTTTTGCTAGAGTGAAAGCCGGGGCTTCTCAAACCGCGTCATAACGCTTCGCCGAGGTTCTTTACCCGCCTACCCACTGAATCCTGCCTCATATTACAACGTTAAGTTGACCGCTTCCTTTTATCGCCATTCTGGGAAGAACCTTCCCTCGCGCCGGGCACTAGATCAAAGTCTAGGGAAGTTCCTTGCAGGATGACAGCACAGCGGGATCGCCCCGCACTTAACGTTGTCGCACGAAAGACGGCATGCCTACGGATAATCTCTCTACGGAAAAATTTCCTCGCTTCTTTGTCCGCACTCTCGCTCCGCGTTGGTATTAACCCTCTGTTCGCAGTTTTAAATTCATTTCACGGCTGCGCTTCATTCCTCAAAAAAGCCGCGTTTGCGGGAAGCAGACGCACGGGTTGTGAGTTGGAAGGGAATCCCGCCATTCGCTCACGCACATTGCTCACGACCGCGAACATTATCATCTCTCCTACAAAAATATGCTCGTTGCAGGTTGGTTTGTGACTCCTCCCTAGTTGTCATTCGGGGAAGAACCTGCCCTCGTGCTGGGAGGAGTGCCCAGTACGAAAGCAGGGCATTACAAATGAACCCGGAAACAGCATAGCAACTCTTACCTCCGCCACCTCCCGATTGAGAAAACGAGGAAGTTTCATTTCATCATAAGGAGCAAACGGGCCGCAAAAAAACCACCTCCTTTTTTCCCCCCAAGCCTTCAAACCTGAAGCTAAAAAGTGAGGATGTACGATGAGAACATTGTTGCTACGACACACGGTCTTGGCGCTGGCCTCGGCATTGACTTCACTAACGATGACCAATGCGGCCTTCGCGCAAAGGACAACCAGCAAAGTTGCTCCCTGGCCGAGCGATGCTTCCATGGCGGGTTTGCAAGCCGCGATGGCGCAGGATCCGGATAACAAAATCTATGAAGGCATACTCCCCGAGGAAGTGCGCAATCGCGCGCGGGAATATGCGAAAGAGGTGCGCAGCATGGGCCTGAGCAAACGTTCGGGCGTGGTTGCGATCAACGGTGCGCCCACAAATGTGCGCGCGAATAATCCCACGGGCGACGCCATCGGCGAGACGCAAGCGGAAATCGCGGTCGCCGTGTTCGGCGATACGGTGGTTGTAGGTTGGAATGATTCGAAAGGGTTTGGCGCCGGTTTTACGGTGTCGAGCTTTGGATATTCTACCAACGGCGGCGCGACTTTTATTGACGGCGGCAATGTGCCGTTGGCCAGCCCAAGCGATCAGGCTTTCGGTGATCCCGGCCTCGATACGGACGAGAAAGGCAACTGGTATTCCAACCAAATCTACACCCGGCCCGGGCAACAAAACATCGGCGTGCATCGCGGCAAATTTATCGGCGGCACGCTCGTGTGGGATTCGCCGGTGATGGCTTCCATTGGAACTTCGGCCACGGGCAATCTCGATAAGTGCTTGCTCGCGTGTGATCGTGTGACGGGCAACGTGTACGTCGCGTACACGCGCTTCACCGCAGTGCCGCGCATCGAGATCGTGCGCTCCACCACGAAAGGCGCGACGTGGGATGCTCCGATCGTGCTCGATGCGACCACCACACCGACCTCTTCCAAGCAATCCGCGCGGCCGCTTTGCGGGCCGAACGGCGAGGTTTATGTTGTGTGGGAAAAAGGCGCGAACACCATTAACTGTCCGGATGGCTTGGGCAACGTATCGAATAGCACGGGCGTCATTGGCTTCGCGCGCTCGTTGGATTTTGGCGTATCCTATCTTCCTTTCACCACCATCGGCACGGTCGAACATTCGTGGACGTGGTCCGGCCCCGGCGATTTGCGCGAACGCGCGAATGAGTTTCCGGATATTGCCGTGGATCGTTCCGGCGGTCCGTTCAATGGCAACGTGTATGTGACGTGGCACGAGTCCGCGCCGTGGACCGCGAGTCTAGCGGCCGGCCCCATTCGCGCCGAAGCTGCGAATGTCGCGAACAACAATCCCACCGGCGCAGAAACTTTCTTGATCGGCGAAAACGTGACCGGCTCTAGCTCTTCGACTGCGGATCTCGACTATTGGCAATTCAGCGCGACCCAAGGCCAGAGCTTGCTGTTCAATCTTGATCCGCAAGGCTTCAATTGCGGCGTGAGCGGAACCACGCGCGGCATGCGCATGCGTTTGTTCGCGACGCAGAATCCTTTTCCCAATCCCACCGGCTTTCCGGATACTTTGCTCGCGGCTTCGGCTCTTGGCGCATTCGCGCAACGCATCGTGTGGACCGCGCCGAAGACCGGCTCCTATCTCATTCGCATTCAACCGAGCACCACGGCAATCGGCACGTACACGTTGCGCGCGCGTAATCTGACTTTCGGCGCGCCAAGCCCCGCACGCGACTCGCGCGACGTGGTGGTGGTGCGCTCGAGCGATCAAGGCGCGACGTGGTCGAGCGAGCAATTGATCAACGATGATGCGGCGGGTTTGGAAAATCGCCGGCCTTTCATCACCGCGGACGGTCTTGGCCATGTGCATGCGTTCTGGCATGACTCGCGGCGACCCGGCCTCGGCTCCAATGCGGCGCTCACTTCAATCTATGGAACCACTTCGCGCGACGGCGGGCTCACGTGGACGCCAAATTATGAAGTGACCGACGAGCTGTCGTTCTTCTCTTTCAACACGCGCGCCGTGCCGAACCTCGGCGACTATAACCAAGCCGCGGCCACGGCCAACGGAACGATTTACGCGGCGTGGTCCGATCAGCGCCTTTCCACCGGCGACGTGCGCACGCCGGGCACGAATACATTCACCGCGGGCCTCGGCCCGGAAGCCTATACCGCGAAGATGAGCTTCGGCTTCAGCGTGGCTTGTCCTTCGGATACCACGGTGTATGCGACCAACGCTTTCACGCGCACGTTTTCCATTACGAACACCGGTAATCTGCCGGATAATTACGGCTTCGCTTTCACGGACAACGCCGGCATTCTTACGGGCACAACGAGCGGAACCACGGGCCTGCTCGCGCCTGGAGCTTCGGCGCTAGTGACCGTGACGGTTGCGCCGACGGAGGCCGTGGTTGATCATGTGACTTTCGCCGTTACGCCCGTCGGCGACGTCAACGGCACGAAGACCTGCGCGACCACCGTGACCGTATTCAATTACGTTTTTATGGCGCGCGAGAACGTGAAGATCGATATGAATAAACTCTCCGCGGGCAACATTCTGAGCAACGACAAGATTCATTTTTATGTCGGCGCTCCCGGCGGAGCCGTGCATTATGGCGATCTCATTTCCGGCGGCGATGTCACGATCCGCTCCCGCAATCGCATTAACGGAGACGTGGTCGCGGGCGATGAGATTTTTCTTTTCGGCAGCGCGCAAGTGACCGGCACGACCACGAAGAAAGCAACGGTGCCGCGGCTCGTTGTTCCGCCGGCAGTGTTTACTGCGGGCGGGAATAATGTCACCGTGCGCCCCGGCGGTTCAAAAGCATTGGCGCCCGGCTCCTATGACCGCGTTTTAGTCGATAACAATGCCACGCTGTTGCTGAGCCGCGGCGATTACTATATCCACACGTTGGACACCGAACCTGGCGCGAAGCTTTCGTGCAACGTGGCCAATGGCCGCATCCACGTCAACGTCGTCGCGGATTTGGAATTTGACGCGAAAGTGCAAGTGGCGATCACCGGCGGCGGCGGGCGGACGGACATGGTGCAGTTCACCACGTTGCAGCAACACAAAGTTGACGTGGGCAGAAACGTCACGCTGCGCGGCACCCTCATCGCCAATCATGCCGAAGTGCATTTCTCCAGCGGCGTGAAATTCAAAGGCGCGATCTTCGCCGATGTCGTTACGGTCGAGCCGGAAGTATGGTTCAGCCATCACAATTCCACGCTCACTTTCCCGAAAGAAGAGGGCGAGGCCGGCGAGCAAGCATTGGCCGCGGTTGAAGTAGTGACGGATTACGCGTTGGAGCAGAATTATCCCAACCCGTTTAATCCCGAAACCAAAATCAAATTTGCTTTGCCGGAAGCGAGCGAAGTGAAGCTGATCATCTACGACATGCTGGGCAATCGCGTGAAGACGCTGGTGAATGCCGCGCGCCCCTCCGGTCGTTATGAAGTGACTTGGGATGGCCGCAATCACTTGGGCGAGCACGTTGCGGGCGGCATGTATATCTATCGCCTGCTGATGCAGCTGGAGAACGGCGAGCCGTTGGTGCTGACCAAGAAAATGCTTTTCGTCAAATAGAAGAAATCTTCTTTCCGCAAACGCAGCG
>CAYNDW010000530.1:0-5059 GCA_964395375.1 uncultured Cytophagia bacterium | reverse complement strand
GGCGCTCTCGCCCGATGAAAAATTCTTTTATGTGGCGGATGCTTACGGCTTGGCAACCTTCACAACCGGAAGAACAACCACGAGCGTCTTTGCCACTCCGAGCTTCATCCCGCGCGCTTTGGCTTTGGAGCAAAACTATCCCAATCCTTTCACCGTCTCTACAACTTCGGGCTTGACTTCCACTACGATTCGCTATGAAATTCCTCCCACGAACAAGAGCGCAGAGCCGGTCAAGCTTGCCATTTACAATTTGCAGGGTCAACTCGTGAGAACTTTGGTGGATGAAGCACAAGCGCAGGGGCATTACGCCGTCGTTTGGAATGGTGTCGGCGCAAAAGCAGAAACGCTGCCCGCGGGCATTTATTTTTATCGCCTCAAAACAGGCAGACAAGTGACGACGAAGCGGCTGCTGCTCATCAGATGAATCGCTGATTGGATTCCATCCGGACCAGCTTCAAGTCCACTTCCTCAACTCCTCCTTGAGATAAACAAACGACGAAGACACGCAAAAACGCGCAGCCACAAATCAAAACAACTCGCGCGCCCATGCGCATGCTCTCCGCGCGGGACGTTTCGCTTGACTTTGAAGGGCCGGAATGATATTATGCCGCGCATTTGCATCGGCGTGCGGCGCGGATGAAACGACCGTCGGCATCGCTTTTAGCTCATCGCTACCCGCATTCGGCATCCGGCTTCCGCGAATCAACGCGACGGCGGGTAAAATTACTGCCACCGAACTTTTATAAGCTTCAAACCAAAACCAGATCAGCATATGGGCCTTTACGGGCAATCCTATCGCTTTGGCATGGGAGCCGGTCTTACCACGGCGGTGAAGTATTTGATCATCGCCAACGTGGTCTGCTTTGTCTTGCAGCACGTGTTCAGCCCGGAGTTTATGTTTTGGTTTGAGTTGATTCCGGCGTGGGTCGTCCACAAATTCGCCGTATGGCAGTTGTTCAGCTACATGTTCTTGCACGACTACGCCAGCGTCTGGCATCTCTTAATCAACATGCTCATGCTGTGGATGTTCGGCAGCGAGTTGGAGCGGGAGTGGGGCAGCAAAGCGTTCTTGAACTATTATCTCGTTTGCGGTATCGGCGCCGGTTTGTTCCAAATAATTTATTGGGCGATCGCCGGTCCGGCAACCACGCCGCTCATGTTGGATGATCCCGCGCTCATGTCCGGAGAGACCATTCGAGATCTGGGACGGGTCGTCGGCGCTTCCGGCGCGATCTTCGGTTTGATCATGGCGTTTGGCATGTTGTATCCCGAGCGCGTCCTCACCTTTCTGCTGTTTTTCGTCCTGCCGATTCAGATCAAAGCCAAATATCTCGTCATGATCGCCGGCGGCATCGCGCTCTTCTCCGGCTTGTTTGTGAAGGATCAGATTGCGCATTTCGTGCATTTGGGCGGTATGATCGTGGGATTTATATATTTGAAAATGGATTGGCGCTGGCAAGTGTTGCGCAAAAGCGCGGGCTTCGGAAGCGAGCGCGGTTATACTCCGCCTGCGCTCGGAAATACTTCGCGCGGATTGGCGACGCTGAAAGATTGGTTTCGCCGGCGTAAACAAAAGAAGCATCACATGGAGGTCGTACGCCGCCGCCAGCAGGATATCAATCTGCGCGAGCGCGTCGATGTTATTTTGGATAAGATCAATGAAGTCGGATACGATAAACTCACGGACGAAGAAAAACAAATTCTCAAACGGGCCAGTGAATCCCTCGGCCAAGCCAAAATGCGCTCGCAAGATTACGGCCCTAATTGAGGAGTGCCGAGGTCTGCGCTGGTGGTCGAAATTCTCGCCGTTCTCTTGCTGCCTGGCAGCCCTCGTTTTTTTCGCCCTACCTTCCCGCGCTTTCTCCCAAAACCACAAGAGCGCTTTGCACACCGTCAAACTCGCTGAAATGAACGGCGTGGAATACGTCGGTTTGGAAGACCTGGCCGCGTATCTCAATCTGCGCACGTTTTATAGCGAGAAGACCCGCAAGACGATTCTTTACGTCGGCGACGCGGAGATCAAAGTCACGGCCATGAATCCGTTCGTGCAGATCGACGACCGCATGGCGCAATTGCCGGTGGAAACGCGCGCGGCCAACGACGAACTGCTCGTGCCGTTGCATGCCTTCGCAGAGTTGCTGCGCCCGCTCTATCGCGGCGCGTGGCCGGAACGTTTGCGCAAACGCGGCGCGGCGCTCGACACCACGGCAAGCAGCCTCGTTCGCCAAACCAATATCACGAAAATCGCGGTGGAAGGAAAAACCAACGGCACGTTGATTCGCATTCAAGCCACGCAGCCGTTCGCGCGCAAGCATATCAGCGCGCGTTTCAGCCGGGGCTGGATGTATGTCGATATCGTCGGCGGCCGGGTTGCCGCCAATGCCTTGACTTCGATTCAAGGCACGAGTCTCGTCAAAGAAGTGCGGCCGGTGCAAACCGGCATGGTTACCCAGCTTTCGTTTCGCTTGCAACAAGAGATTGACGCGAGCCAAGTGAGCATCAGCAATCAAGGCAGCACAATTTTAGTTTCATTGCCCACGCAGGAGGTCGTGCCCGAAGCGGTGTTGCGCACGCTGGAAAGGGATCGCCAAAAATGGCGCATCGACACCATCGTGCTCGATCCCGGCCACGGCGGCCGCGACCCCGGCGCGATCGGCCCGGAAGGCACAAGAGAAAAAGACGTCACGCTGCAAGTGGCGCTGCGGCTGAAAAAGCTGATGGAAAAAGATTTGGGCCTGCGTGTGGTGCTCACGCGCGAGACGGACGCCTTCATCAAACTCGACGAGCGCACCACGTTGGCCAACAACGCGGAGGGCAAGATGTTCATTAGCCTGCATTGCAACGCCAACAAAAGCCGCCGCGTGGACGGCACCACGACTTACTTTCTCGGCCCGGCCAAAACCGACGAAGCGCTCGAAGTCGCCTTGCTCGAAAACTCCGTGGTGAAATATGAAAACGAGTCGGGCACGGCGCACAGCGACGAAGCGTTCATTCTCACCGCGATGGCGCAGAACGCGTTTCATCACGAGAGCGAGGGCTTCGCGCAGATCATTCAAGAAGAAATGCAAACGCTCGTGGGCTTGCCCGATCGCGGCGTGGAGCAAGCCGGGTTTCGTGTGCTCGTCGGCGCTTCGATGCCGAGCGTGCTGGTCGAAATGGCCTTTATCTCCAACCGCAAAGAAGAGAAGCTGCTCGATTCCGGCGAGACGCAGCAAAAAATCGCGCGCGCCCTCATGCACAGCGTGAAGCGGTTTAAAGAGAAATACGAGCAGGGCTCGTGAGCGCTCGTAGTCCCGGCCCCTTGTGGGCCGCTGTTCGTGCGTGATTCTATGCCCCACAAGAGAGCAGGACTACCGATTTTGATCGTCAATGCATGATGAAAACGTAGCGCAGACCTCCTCTCTGCACGCAGGCTGGAAGCTTGCGCTACGGCGTTTTCGTGGTAATCCTCCCTAGCGCCCGCGACAAAGCCTCCGTTCTTCCTCGCAAATTTTCCTCCTTGCATTTAGAAAGAGATTTCATATTTTGATAACGGTGTCATGCGAGAGCGCTGCCGAAGAGCAACGTCCAAATCGGGACTTCACCTTTTTCATCCAACATTCTTGGTGCATGAAATATGAAAGTCTACATCAGTTATTCGCACGCCGACGAAGCCGTCGCGCAAAAACTCGCCAAGGCTCTGGAAAGCGCGGGCCTGGAAACTTGGTATGCTAAAACCGGAATTTTCCCCGGAGATAATTGGGCCGAAGAAGTGGCGCAAGCTCTGCGTGAATCCGAAGCCATGATCATCCTGCTTTCGCCGCAAGCCTTGAACTCTAATTACGTCCGCCACGATATCTCTTATGCTTTGGGTGAACCACGCTTTCGCAACCGTCTTATCCCCGTTGTCATCGGACCGCAAAATAAAATTCCTTTAGAAAATATCCCTGGAATTTTGCGGCGCTTTCAGATGCTTGAATTGTCGGACAACGGAAACGAAGCTGAATATAATAAGATAACGCAAGCGCTGGCGGCAGCCGCTTAATCCGAGGCGGGGCATCATGCAAATCCGCGAAGTGTTTCTTTCCCACTCACATCATGATCGTGCGTTTGTGTCGCCGCTCGTTGATACGTTGCGGCGGCACGGCATTCCGCTTTGGTATAGCGGCACAGACATCATTCCGGCGCAACAGTGGCACGATGAAATCGGAGCCGCCTTAGACCGCTGCGATTGGTTCATGATCGTGCTCTCTGCCAACGCCATGAACTCGATATGGATGAGAAGAGAACTGCACTATGCCCTGCAACAAGATCGCCTCGCCGACAAGATCATTCCTCTCCTTTACCAAAATTGTGATTACGGTAAGCTCTCTTGGACGCTCTCAAGTTATCAAATGGTAGATTTCAGAACCGGCTTTGAAGACGGTTGCCGCGATCTGCTCCGCGTTTGGGGTCTCGGCTTCAAGCCCTAGTTGAGCCTTCACGCAATCCAAGACACCAAACCACGGCCAAGCCGTGGTTGAACGGTTTATGTTCGCGGGACTCTTCTCATGTCGCCCAAACTGCTCTTCTCCCAACTCCACGAAAAGATCGCTGAAAAATTTCGGCGCGTGTCGTTCAAGCTGTACGAACGCATGCCCGCAGACCAAGCGACTTATCTTTACTGGCTGCTCGGCGCGACCGCGCTCGGCGGCGTGGTCGATGCGCCGAGTGCCACCGCGGCATTGCTCGCGCTCGGAAAAGTTGTGGGCGATCTCGGCATGGGCGCATTGAGCAGTTTGCTCGATGACTTCCGCAACAAGAAAGACGATGACGAACGCGTACGAATGCTCCGTGTGGCCGCGGAAAACTCCGAAGAGGTGCGCAAGACGCTCGATCTTCTGCTCAAAAAATCCGAGGCATTGCCCGCGGCGCAGGCGGCTTATCAACAAGAGTATCCCAACCAAGAAGAGCAGCAACAATTTGCCACGGCTTTGCAAAACGCGCTCGCGACCGCGGGCAGTTCGTTGAAAATTTCAAAGAGCCGTGTGCAAGGCAAGGCCGTTGCCATCGGCCATAAAGCCAAAGCGAAAAATATTTC
>CAYNDW010000529.1:0-5069 GCA_964395375.1 uncultured Cytophagia bacterium | reverse complement strand
TTTTCAAACTGCGCGCGCAGCGTTTCGATTTTTTCTTTCACCAAACTGATGCCGGTTGCCGCCAACCATTGTAGCGAGTCTTTGTTGACCGCAGCCACGGTTGCCGCGGAATCCGCCAAGCGCGCGGTTTTAATGGTGGCGATCAAAGCGCCGCGGAATTGGCGTTGGTGCCGCCACTTCTTGCTTTCTTTCTCCCACCGCGCCGCGGCTTGTTCCCAACTCGCTTCGGCTTCATGCAAAAGCCCAGGCGCATAAATCGCGGCCTCGGCATGACGGGCGCGGCTTAGAGTTAAGCGGGCCTTTTCAAATGAAGCCAACGGCGGAGTTTCCGAACTTACTGCGACAAAACCGAGGCCGACAAGCAGCATGCTCGCCAACAGCGAAGCCGCGACCAAAGTCCTTTTGCGCGTCATCACGCTGGAAGCTTTTTTCAGCCCGAGGCGGAAAATTTCGGCGATTTTTTTGAGAACGAGCCTTGCGCCGGCAAGCGCTCGCTTCAGCAAATCCTCTGCGATCATCTCTTTTTGCTTTTTGGGTTTTGAGCCAGACTTATTTAAACAGAAAACCTCGGCGGGAGACAAATGCTTGCTCCCAAGCCGAGGTTTAGAATAGCCATACTAAAACTGGTGCGTGCGCTTAACGGCGACCGCCAACCTTGCTGATCGCGGTGTTCAATTCTTCGATAATCGAATTGATCTTGGTCACCGCCGCTTGGGCTTTGTCTTTGGCGGTGAGAAAGTCGCCGCCGTTGAAGGCATTGGTGATTTCCGCCACCGACGCTTCCAAAGTGTTGATGTCATTTTGGATCATCTCAAGCGCCGCACGTCCCTCTTTGCCTTTGGGGGCCTTCTTCATCAATTCCTTGGCGGATGCGATGCTCGCCACCAACTGTTTGCTCAAGGTGTCGGCTTCGGCTTTCGCCGCTTCTTTGTTCGTCGCCGCAGCTTGTTGCGCCGTGCCGGCCGCGGTCACTGCCGCTTGCAACATCGCCTTGGCGCGATCGTAGTTGCGCATCAGCGCAAACTTCGAATCTTGTTGTTGGACCTCGGCCATGGCCGCATCCACGGAATCTTGCACCGCTTTGAAAAGATCCGCGGCATAACGATCGGCCTCAGCCGCTTTCGCCGCTTGCACTGCCGCTTGGGCCGCTTCCATGTCTAGCTTGGGCGCTTCGGCGCAACCAAACACTAGAGCAAGAACGAGAACCGCACCAGCTAACGTTACCAAACTTCTGACCTTCATACAGCTTGCCTCCTTCAGAACATTAGGACATTGCACTTCCCGCCGCGCGTGTTCGTTCCTGAGTGGATTAGTGAATTAAACAGAAACACGCGGCGTTAAGCATTTATAGAAAGTGATTACTATGAGTGCCTCTTGCAAAAAAAAAGCACAGCCGAAACTTGGCCATGCCTCATGATGTCATTCACACTTTTGCAGTATGGGCCATGCTCATAAAAGTGGCGAGAATATAATCACGCGCTAGAGACGTAGCAAGTAAAATTTTCAGGAATATCAGGTGAACTTGGAGTTGCCGCGCCTTCACCAACCGCAAAAAATGTCGGGGCCGCGGCATATTGGGCTTTGATTTTGCCGCCCAAAAGTGTTAAACTTGCCGCCATCGTTGCGCCTTTCTCCGCCGGCGGCTTCTCATTTTATTTTTTTGAAGGAAAACCTCATGCTTGTGGCTCGTGTGGTGCCGATTTTTTTTATCCTGTTGTGCCATCTTTTGCTCTGCGCGTCTTCTCTGTTTGCGCATGAAGCGCGCTCGGCCACTACGCTGGACGCTTTCACCACACGAATCAAGGCCGACGAGAATAATGCGCCACCCCTTCTTTTCACGCCCGCAGCGGAAGAAAATTTAGGCCAGGCTTTGCCGCTGTGGAGCGGCTTTCCCTTCGCCGGCATACTCTTGTCTATCGCACTCTTCCCCTTGCTCGCCCCCAATTTTTGGCACCACCACTTCGGCAAAGTCACCGCCGCGTGGGCTTTGGCGTTCGCGCTTCCGTTCCTGCTCACTTTTCAGGGCGCGGCCGGGCATGAGATCGCTCATATTTTCTTGAAAGACTATATTCCATTTCTCATCCTGCTCTGGGCGCTTTATACCGTCGCCGGCGGGATTTTGGTTGAAGGCGCGCCCGTTGGAACTCCGCTCGCCAACACCGTCATGCTCGCGATCGGAACGTTGCTCGCCTCGTGGGTGGGAACGACCGGCGCTTCCATGTTGATGATTCGCCCGGTGCTGCGCATGAATGCCTCGCGCCCTAACAAAACACACGTTGTCATCTTTTTCATCTTCCTCGTCAGCAACATGGGCGGCTCGCTCACGCCGCTCGGCGATCCGCCGTTGTTCCTCGGCTTTCTGCACGGCGTGCCGTTTTTCTGGACGCTCAAATTGCTGCCAGAAATGTTGTTGGTCTCCATAATCGTTCTGGCGCTGTTTTTCGTGTTTGATACCATCATGCACAACCGCGAAACGGCCGCGCCGGCGCGCGCCAGAGCGCGCGAACGTTCCGCCGGCATTCGTATCCGCGGGCTGCACAATTTGCTTTTTCTCGCCGGCATCATCGTGGGTGTGCTCTTCAGCGGTTTGGTGAAATTAGGCGAATTCAAATTACTCGGCGTACACTTGGCCGTGCAAGATGAGTTGCGCGATCTCATTCTCATCGGCATGGGGCTTTTGAGTTTGAAATTCACCGCCAAAGAAATCCGCGCGGGCAATGGCTTCACGTGGGGGCCGATTCAAGAAGTCGCGATTCTCTTTGCCGGAATTTTCATGACCATCATTCCTATGCTCGCCATGTTACGGGCGGGCACGGACGGAGCGCTTGCGTTTATCATCAACGCGGTGCAAGCGCCGTGGCACTATTTCTGGGCCAGCGGCAGCCTCTCGAGTTTTTTGGATAATGCGCCGACCTATCTCACGTTTTTGAACACCGCGCTCGGCCGTTTTTTCCCCGGCCAGCCGGAGTTGGAGGCCATACATGCTTTGATCGCGGAGCAAGAAATTTATCTCAAAGCTATTTCCTGCGGCGCGGTATTCATGGGCGCGAACACCTACATCGGCAATGCGCCGAACTTCATGGTCAAATCCATTGCTGAAGAGAACGGCGTCAACATGCCGAGCTTCTTCGGTTATATGCTCTACTCTTTGCTCATTCTGATTCCGACTTTCATTTTAGTGACCTTCATCTTTTTTTGAGGACGGAAAGCGACGCCAATGTCTTTGCTCTTTATTTATGTCACGGGTTTCTTGCTCTCGCGTTTGAGTGTGCGCTACGGATTGGCCGAAGCGTTTTTCGTGCGAATGTTTCAAGGCCGAGAACGTTCTTTCAAAATGCTCTTGCTCTATCTTGTCTCCGCCGCCGCGCTCATGGCCATGGTCATGCCGAATTTTTTGACCGCGCTCACTTTGCTACCCATGCTCGAAGCATTGCGGCTCAGCCTCGAGCAACGCCACGAACCTGAGGACGCGCGCCGGTTGACCACGGCCAGCGCGGTCATCGCCATGTACGGCTGCAATCTCGGCGGCATTGGCTCCATGGTGGGCAGCCCGGCCAATGCCTTGATCCTCGGCGCCGCGCAAATCTTCGAAGTTCCGGGGCGGGAGAAGATCAATTACCTTTCCTGGTTCGGCTGGAGCCTGCCTCTTGTCGCCGTTCTCATTCTCTCCGCGTGGCTGTTGGCAACTTATTTCATGCTCTCTAAAAAGCAGCGCGCAACCCTGATCACGCTGCCGCAACTTCGCTCCGCGGACGCTCGAGACCTTTTCACGCGGCAAGCGTGGCGTGCCTTGGCCGCGTGGATCAGCTTCTGGATTTTGCACGCCCTGTTACAATTGGTTGTGTCCGTGCCCGCGGAAAACATCGCGCTCTTCGGTCTCAAGCTAAATTGGACCTTGTGGGATAAAATCGCAACTCTCTTTGGTTTGATTTTCTGCACTTTGGTGTTCGCGCCGATATTCAAAGGGGACGGAGACGCTCGGCAAGCCCTGCTCAAAGTTTCAGATTGTTTCAATAAATTGCCCGTGCTCGGTTTTGGGTTCGTGCTTTTGGCGATGGCGATCAGCGGGCTGTTTATTTATTTCAAAATTCCGCAATGGCTCGCGCAGCATCTCGAAACTTTGGTTCCGCAACATTGGTCGCCGGTCGCGCTCTATCTTTGTCTGGCTTTTGTGACCACGCTGACCACGGAATTGTTGAGCAACACCACGGTATCATTGGTGTTCTTTCCCATCGTGCATGCTTTGGCTCTCGCTTTAAACTTGCCTCCATTAGCCGCGCTCTTGGGCGTGGGTTTAGCTTCCACCAATGCCTTCATGTTGCCGATAGCAACTCCGGCGAATGCGCTGATCTACGGCGGCGTCAAGCACATTTCCTTGAAGACGATGATCGCCTCCGGCTTCGTTATGAATTTAATCAGTTCGTTTTGGCTCGCGCTGTTCTTGAGCCGCGTGATTCCGTGGTACTATGGATTATAATTTCTTGCGATCCGGCCAACAACGCGAATCGCAAGGTTCGTCTTAGGATCAAACCCAACAGGAGATTTTTGTGGAAGCTTTGCAAGAGTTGTTAAAACAAATTTACGACGTGAAAGGCATTATTCAATGGGGCGGGCTGGCGATGATCTGCGCCATCATCTTTGCCGAGACCGGCTTGATGATTGGCTTCTTCCTGCCCGGCGATTCTTTGCTCGTCACCGCAGGCGTGTTTGCGGCCGCCGGTTTGATCGACATTTATTTGTTGTTGATTTCAGTTTCTTTGTGCGCCATCGTCGGCGATCAACTCGGCTATCTCATCGGCAAAAAAACCGGCCAGGCGTTATTCACGCGCGAAGACTCCATGCTCTTCAAACGCAGCCACGTTTTGCGCGCGCAGGAATTTTATGAACGCTACGGCAGCAAGACCATCGTCATCGCGCGCTTCGTGCCCATCGTGCGCACGTTCGCGCCCGTCGTCGCCGGCGTGGGCAATATGAATTATCGTCGCTTCGTCACTTATAACGTTGTGGGCGGAATTCTTTGGGTCTTCAGCATGTCCTTGCTCGGCTATGTCATAGGCTCGGTTGTGCCG
>CAYNDW010000528.1:0-5076 GCA_964395375.1 uncultured Cytophagia bacterium | reverse complement strand
TGGCTCAAATGTTGGTGGCACTGGCCCAGCCCCTCACCGTCCCTGACGTCGCTGTCGCCGTGACCGCCGATCTCACCGACGTGAACGACCCGCTCAAACTGTTGGTGAGTCGTCGAAAGCAGCGCGATCGTGATGTGGATATTTCGAGCTGGCTCGCGCAGGTGCGCATGAGCGACGATGAATTCGAGCATTTGAGTGGCATGGCTACCGTGGAAGCACGCGGTCAAGCCATCACCGAATCCGAGTGGAGGGAGTTCAGCGCGATCATCGTCCAGCGCGCCCGCAGGCTCGAAGTGCTCCAGGTGTGGCGCAACGAAGAGCGCAATGCGACCGCTCCCGTGTCACTGTCGCCGCGGCTGTTTCACGTGCGCTCGTCGATCGGTGCGCCAGACTGGAGCCCGACACCGTGGCGCTCGGATGCGGCGCTGCGACGCCGTTGGGAGCTGACGCTGCGCGGACGAGTCGCGCAGGAGCAGGCTCTCCGCGACGAGACCCGAGCCGCCGTCGACACGGTGGAGCACGAGCTGCTGGTGGCATTGCGCGACGACCGCATGCGCGCTGCGGCGGCGCAAAGGCTGCTGGGTCCTGGCGCGGGTTTGCTCACGCCGGCGCGTCAGCGCTGGTTTACCGTCAACCTCCTCATCGACGGGCAGACGTCGGATTGCGCCCGGACCACGCGAGTGGAGCAGGCCATCAAGACGCTCCAGGGTCTGTTGTTCGGGATTCGGAACGGCCTGCTCGACGATGCGGCGTGGGACATCGACGCGCCGGATTTCGATGACGCCTGGGCATGGCTCGGGAGCTACGCCACATGGAATGCCGCTATGCAGGTGTTCGTGCATCCACAACGCGCACTGCGGCCGACGCTACGCAAGATCCAAAGTCCGGGCTCTGCCGCCATGGTGGAGGCGTGCCGTGCTGCGGCGCGCTTGACGCTCGCGGACATCCGCGAGATCGCGGCCGAATATCGGCGCTACTTTCTCGACGTCTGCAACCTGGTTCCGGTCGCCGCGTACGCCGGCGGCCTGCCCCGGCGAACGTTCTTCGCCGTTGCCCGCAGCGACGCGAGCGGCGCGCTGTTGTTTTCGAGCTGGACCGAGGCACCCGGCTGGGGAGCGACGGGAGCGCCCGACCAGACACCGTGGACGTATTTGCAATGGGATTCGGCGTTGCAAGGCAAGCTGCGATCGAGCGAACAGGAAATCGCGAGCGTACTGCCGTTCTCCGATGCGCAGCGCCGGCGCGGCGTCGCCGTCTTCGCGCGGCTCCGCTCGGTGGCGCAAGTCGACTGGGCCAAGGCCATGTGGGTGTCCGGGACGGCGACGCCGTTCTCGGCATGCGAGCAACCGCCGCCGCTTCGGCCTGGCCTGCGCCGACGGGCCGACGCTCGCGCTGCTCGCCGAAACGTCCTTGGACGCCGCATGGTCGTTGCCCGACCCGGCCAATCCGGTGGTGTTCGGTCAGCGCGTGCTCGTGGTGAACGTGTCCACGTCGCAGTTGGGGTGGCTCGACTTTTCCGGCGATCAACTCAGTCTCGTTGCCGTCATCACGCAAGCCACGGGCCCCGTCGGTACGTGGCCGGTGTCGCTCGGCAGTGCGCAGCGGCGCACGGTATTCCGTGCCGCCAATCTCGACGGCGGCGGGCTGCGTCTCCTGGCGTTCGAGTATGTCGATCCGCCGGTAGCGGGCACGTGGCTGTCGCCGGTGCGCACCTTCGTCAGCGTGTTTTGGGTTGCGGCGGCCGACTTGTCTTTCACTTCCCGCGAAGCACTGGATCTGGATTTCGTCTCTTATCCAAGTCGGACCTCGAGGTGGGTCTACTATCCGGATACCGGGAACCCCGACGGCGTGCGCTGGGACAAGTTCATCGTCATGCGCAGCGGCTTCGGACCTTCGGGCTCGAGCGACGCATCGCGCGACGACATCCTAGTGCATGCCGCCAATCGCACCGAGAGGTACGTGGGTAACACAACCGACCCGCACGGCGATCGCCTGACCACGCGCGGGACCAGTCAGGCCACCGTGCAGGCGCTCTTGCGATGGGACTCGAACAACTTGCGCTTCGTGATCAGCGACCTCCACTGGACGATTGCGGAGGGCAATGACCTGCCCGTCACCGCCACGGGCGGCAGCAGCGCTTGGCTTGTGCGCGACGACGATCAGTACGTTCCGATTGGGGGCGCAAGCCGTTCGCGTCTGCTGGCGTTCAATCCCACGACGCTCGCGCTGGCGGTGCTTCCTTATGATGCCAGCGGGCGCCTGCAGACGCGGTTCTTCGCAGAGAACCTGCTGGTCGACGCATCCGGCGCGGCGTGGACCTTTGCCGCCAGCGACCGGCTGTTCGCCGGACGCTTTCTGGCGTCTGGCACTGCGTCGGTCATCCTCGCCAATTTTTCGAGCGCCAACCTCTGTGTGCTCGACGTCACCAGCGATACGCCGACGCCTGTGTTCTCGGAGGCGTCGTACCGCCTCGAATCGCCGGGAGGACCCGGCCTCGTCATGCGGCCGGCGGGTGACTACGACGCGGTATCGCTCGACATCGATTCCGATGGTCTCGAGGAACTCATCCTGAAACCCACCGGCGCGGCGCAATTACCCGGCTATTCGATCTGGCACGGATTGCCGGCGCCGTTTGCCACTGCGGCGAACGCACGATTCGGCGGGCCCGTGGGCGTCACCGAGTTCGACGTACTGCCGCTGAATGAAACCACCCAGCAACGGTTGGAACGTGCCGCGCGCATCAGGACGGCCTACGAACAGAACAGTATCCCTGGCCGGCAGCAGAATCTGCTCTACCTGGACGAGGCGTACTATTTTGTTGCCGTTGAACTGGCGATCCGCCTGCACGACGCGGGGGAGTTGCTGGCGGCGCTCGACGCACTGCGCGGCGTCTACGACTACGAAGCCAGCGGCGCGGCGCGGCTCATCGCCTACAAGCTGGTGCTGGATGAAGGCGAGCCATCCTTCGTGCGCGCAGTGGATTGGCTTCGTGATCCTCTCGCGCCGCACACGATCGCGGAGACACGCCGCGGCGCCTACCAGGATTATACACGGTTGCTTGCCGGACGATTCCTGCTCGATGCGGCGGACGCGGACTGCACCTTGGCCTCTCCAGAATCGGTGAACCGGGCGCGCGAGCTGTATCTCAAGGCGTTGGATCTGCTTCCCGCCCCGAAACCCGCTTCGCTGCAGGGGAGTTGCGCCGACGTGATCGGCGAGCTGACGGTCAGTATCGGTGAGGGATATTGGATATTGCCCTGGCTGACGACGCTGGCGGGCGGGGTGAGGAGCCGAGCGGCGTTACAAGAGGCCGCAAAGGAAGTCGGCGGTCGCGGCGTCGGACGCGTCGCCCGGAGCAAAGTCGGGCCGCATGCTGAAGGCGGTAAGGAAGGCGCAGAGTGCCGACAGCGGTACTGTGCTGGCCCGTACCGTCGAGGCGGCTGCACAGGGCGCGGCAGCGATGCTCTTGCCGTATCAGCCCTTCGCTGGCGATGACCTCGCGCTCATCGACGCACCGCAATCGCGGTGGCAATACGTGCCCGCGCCGTCCGTTGCGTGGTGCATTCCGGAGGACACGGAAAGCCAGGCGCTCAGGCAGCGCGCCGAGAACAACCTACGCAAGCTGCGTAACTGCTTGAACATCGCGGGGCTCGACATGCCGTACGAGCCCATTGCCGAGGCCGTGGCGCTCGACCTCCGCAACGTGCAGAGTCTCACGCAGCTGCGCTCGCTCACGCGACCGCGTCTGACACCGTTGCCCTATCGCTACGCCACGCTGATCGAACGCGCGAGGCAGCTGGCGGAGCTGGCGCGGCAAATGGAGCTGTCCATGCTCGCGTCGCTCCAATATGCCGACCAGAAACGCTTTGAGCTGCTCAAAGCCAGGCAGGAGTTGAGCCTTACGCGGTCGGGCGTACGACTGCGCGACCTGCAGGTCATTCAAGCCGACAGCGCGCGCATCAGCGCGGAGCTGCAACGCGAGCAGACCCGCATCGAGGCGGACACGTATGTCGCTCGCCTGCGCGCGGGGAGAACGATGAACGAGCAACTGGCCCTCGATCTCCAAGCGGGCGCCGTGATGTTTCAAGCCGCGTCTGCTGCCGCCGCCTTCGCGGGCATGGCGTCGCCGCAGACCTTCTTCCAGTGGGCGGGCGCGGCGGCGGGACCGCTCGGCAGCGCCGCGCAGGCCGCATCCATGGGCGCGGCATTGGCCAATCAGTACGCCGCACTCGAGAACCAGGATCGCGACTTGCGACTCCGAGCGTCGCTATCGCGGCAAAGCCTGCGCGTTGGCGGGCAGGACATCCAAACCGCGCGGACGGGCGTGTACATCGCGATGCAGGAACGCGCCATCGCGCAGGCGCAGGTGCGCCAGGCGGAAGAAGTGGTGGATTTCCTCTACACCGGCCAGTTCGGCAATCTGGCGCTGTATGAGTGGATGAGCGGCGTTCTCGAAGGCGTCTACCGGTTCTTCCTGCAGCAGGCCACCTCGCTGACGCACATGTCGGCGGCGCAACTGGAGGCCATGACGCAGGCGAGCGTACCGGTGACCATTCGCGACGACTATGCCGTGCCGTTGGAGCCCGGCATGTCCTCCACAGCTATTCCCGGTGAATCACAATCCGTCGACACCAAGGGCCTGACCGGTTCGGCGCAACTCTTGCGCGATATGTACGAGCTCGATCAGTACGCCTTCCGGATCAACAAGCGCAAGCTGCAACTGGTGGAAACCTTTTCCCTGGCGCGGCTGGACCCGGTCGGATTCCAGACCTTCCGCCGTACCGGTGTGCTGTTGTTCGCGACGCCCATGACGCTGTTCGATGGGCGCTTCCCCGGTCACTACCTGCGTCTGATCCATCGCGTCCGCACCTCGCTCGTGGCTCTGATTCCCACGACCACAGGTATTCGCGCCACGTTGTCGACCAGTGGCATTTCCCGCGTCGTGATTGGTGACGATCTGTTTTCCACGAAAACCGTGCGGCGTGCGCCGGAGAGCGTGGCGCTGTCCTCGGCGTGGAACGACACAGGTTATTTCGACCTCGACCCTCAGCCGGAGCTTCTGGCGTTCGGAGAAGG
>CAYNDW010000527.1:0-5080 GCA_964395375.1 uncultured Cytophagia bacterium | reverse complement strand
ACCCAGAGGGTGCTGAACTCATCCAACGCGCCGAAAAGCGCGCGCTTGACAATCCCGGGCATGAGGTTTTTATGAAAAAGGCCCGCGCTTTGGCCTTCGCGAATGATGGCGCTGATCACGTTGAGATAATCATTGAAACGCGAACCGCTGTATTCTTTCAAAAATTTGTTCGATTGCCGCAGTTCCAATTGAAAGACCGCGGCGAGGTCCGGCGTGGTGCGCACCAGTTCCAAATGGTGATGAATGAACGCGAGCAGCTTTTCCGCCGGCCCGCTGAGCGTCGCGAGCTTGGCGTGGAATGCGTCGATGATGTTGCCCATGCTCTCATCAAAGAGCGAAATCAAAATGTCGTCTTTATTTTTAAAATAGAGGTAAACCGTGCCGTCGGCGATACCGGCGTGGCGGGCGATTTCAGAGATTTTGGCGTTATAAAAACCCTTGCGCGCGAAAATCTTGATCGCGGACCTGATGATCTTGCCGCGCTTGTCTTGGCGCGCGCGTTGGCTGACAGAAACGCCATGGGCGGCGCCGTTAGGGGAGAAAGCCAATTTCTGCTCCGAGAAGGAAAAATTCGCGCTCAAAAATGAATGATGATTCATTCAGCAAAATAGCATTCCCGAAAAGAAAAGCAAGAAAATTTTCCACGATTTTCGGCTTGACTTTCGAAGCGACTTTCGGCTTCTTGCATTACGCCAAATAGAAAGGAGCGAATCATGAAACAGACCAGCGGCGGCTATATCATCGCACAGATGCTCGCCCACGAGGGCGTTGAAAAAGTTTTCGGCATCATCGACGGCACGTATTTCGGCCTTTATGCCAATCTCAAACGCCATGGCATTGAGTTGATCAGTCCGCGCCACGAAGCGTGCGCGCTGCACATGGCCGGCGCCTATGCGCGCTTGACCGGCAAGCTCGGCGTGGCCATCGCCAGCAACGGGCCGGGCGTGGCGAATGCGCTCGCAGGTGTCGCGGTCGAAAACGGCGAGGGCCATCGCGTGCTGCTCATCACGAGCACGCGGCGCACCGGCATCGGTTATCCCGACCGCGGCGGCACGTATCAATACTTCAATCAAGTCGGCGCGATCAAAGCCATGTCGAAGTGGAGCGGCGCGGCGCTCAGCCATTCGCGCATTCAAGAGATAATGAGACGCGCGTTTCGCATTTCATATCGCGGACGCCCCGGCGTGGTGCATGTCGACGTGCCGGAAGATATCATCAACGGCAAAACCGAAGTGCAACGTTTGCTTCTTCCGCAAAATTATCGCCGGATGGAAGCCATTACCGCGAGTGACGCCCAGATCGAAACCGCGGCGGAAATGCTTGCGGCCGCGCGCTTGCCTATGATTCATGCGGGCACCGGCGTGATTCACTCCGGCGCGTTTGCCGAGTTGCAACAAGTTGCCGAATTGCTACACGCGCCCGTCACCACGAGTTGGGGCGGTCGCAGCGTCTTGCCGGAAACGCATGAGCTGGCGATTCCGATGATCTATATCAAGCTCAATCATCTCGTGCGCAACCGCGCCGATCTCGTGCTCACGCTTGGCTCGCGCCTCGGCGAAACGGATTGGTGGGGCAAGCCGCCGTATTGGGCTGCGCCGAAAGAACAGAAGATGATTCAAGTCGACATCGACGAAGAGATTTTGGGATTGAATAAACCCGTCACGCTTGCGATTCTCTCCGATATAAAAGACTTTCTTGCGCGTCTGGCCGTGCGATTGAAGCAGCACCGCGACCGCATGCCACTTGCCGCGCGTGAAGAAGCCCTCAAAGAATTTCGTGCAGAGATGAAAAAAATGCGCGACAAGCTCGATGTGCATTTGCAGGACAACTCCGCGCCAATGAACCCCGCGCATGTGGCGCATGTGTGCCGCGATTTTTTTTCACCCGAAGCGATTTGCGTTATGGATGGCGGCAACACCGCGGTGTGGGCACATTTCTTTCACGAAGCGCGCGTGCCGAATACGATTTTGCAGACGGCGAAATTCGGCATGTTGGGCGCGGGTGTGGCGCAGGCGTTGGGTGCGGCCGTGGCGCAACCGAATCGCCAAGTCTATTGCATCATCGGCGACGGCGCGATGGGTTTCAATATGCAAGAACTCGAAACCGCGATACGGAATAATTTGAAAGTCGTCTATCTCGTGTGCTGCGACAAGCAATGGGGCATGGTGAAGATGAATCAACAGTTCGCGCTGAAGCCGTTCAAAACGATGGTGCGCAAAGCGCTCGCGTCCAGCGAAACAATCAATGCGGACTTGAATGAGATACAATTCGACAAGCTGGCGGAGAGCATGGGCGCGCACGGCGAGCGCGTTGCCGCGCCGAGCGAGTTGCGGCCGGCGCTGGAACGCTGCATTGCGGCGAACAAGTGCGCGGTGATTCACGTCGATGTCGATCCGGTGAAGCACATGTGGGCGCCGGGCCTGTTGCACTTCAAAGCCATGCACCAAGAGCCTAAGGGCAAATGAAAGCTAGTTTTCAAAACAAAGTTGTGGTGATCACCGGCGCAACCGGCGGCATGGGCCGCGCGTTGAGTTGGCGCTTCGGCCGCGCGGGCGCGAAGCTCGGGCTGCTCGACCTGCAACGCGAACCCGTCGAAGCTCTTGCGAAGGAGTTGCAGCAAGCGGACATACCAGCCTGCGGCTATGCATGCGATGTCAGAGAGGAACATGCTTGCCACGCTGCAATTCAAACCGTGAAGGTCCATTTCGGCGGCATCGATGTGCTCATCAACAATGCGGGTATTACCCAGCGCAGCGCGTTTGCGCAAACCGAGAGCGACGTCTTTCGGCGGGTGATGAACGTAAATTTCTTCGGCGCGCTCTATTGCACGCAAGCAGCTTTGCCGGCGTTGATGCAGAGTCAAGGCACGATTATCGTCATGAGCAGCATCGCGGGCTTCTCGCCTTTGTTCGGAAGGAGCGGCTACAGCGCGAGCAAATATGCGCTCCATGGCTTGTTCGAATCGCTGCGCACGGAAGTGCGCGACTCGGGCGTGCATGTGATGATGGTGTGCCCCGGCTTCACGGCAACGGGCATTGAAAAGAACGCGCTCGGCGGCGACGGCCAGCCCGCGACGCAGCCGCGGTCGACCACGGGCCGCATTGCAACACCGGAAGAAGTTGCCGAGGCGATTTATCGCGCGGCGTGCAAGCGAAAACGTTTGCTCGTATTGTCGCGCGTCGGCAAACTCGCTTATTGGGTCTCGCGTTTCATGCCGGCGTTGTATGAGCGCGTGATGCGCAACCGCCTGCGCCAGGAGTTGCAGCGGCTTCAGCATTGAGAAAATTATGCTGCCGAGAGTTAACTTGCAATGCGCTTATTTGAAATGTCATCCTGTAAGGAACTTCCCTCGTACTTGACTCTCTTCCCAGTGCGAGGGAAGGTTCTTAGAGAATAACAATGGTCGTTGCTCTCGTTCCCAAACTCCGTTTGGGAACGCAATTGTGTTTGAAACTCCGTTTCAAGTTTTACAGATGATGTTTGCTTGAAGAAGAGAAACAGAGTTTCTCCGGCAAGTGTGTTCCCAAACGGAGTTTGGGAACAAGAGGCGAGGCGAAAGAGGTGAATCGTTTTGCCCGAAATCGTTTTGCCTGCTTGACATTCAAACCATTTTGTGCTAAAATCCTCGTGCAGAAAATCACCGGCCCGCCGCTTTTCGTTAACGCTTACAAGGATCACATCATGATGAAATCTTCCCTCTTCCGCAGTATGTTTGTCACTGCGCTGCTGCTCGCGACGGCATGCGGCGACCACGGCTTGGAGCCGCTGCACGAAGGCATTTCCGGGCGCATTACGTTTACGGGCGCGTGGCCGGATACGACGGAGTGGGTGCGTCTCGCGGTCTTCAAGAAATTGCCCGCGACGGTTTTTGATATTCCGATCAACCCGCCGCTGTTTAGCGACACGCTGCCGCGCTTTGTGAGCAGCTATGATTATGAGATGACGTTGCCCGCGGGCAAATACGAGTGGGTCGTGCTCGCGTGGAAACCGAAAAAGAAAAACGCGACGAATGATTTCAGCGGGCTGGATACCTTGGCGATGTATGCGCAGCCGGGCACGACGCGCGTGCCGCTCGCCGTGGAAGTGCCCGCGCAACGCCTGCTCAACGGCGTCAACCTCAATGCGGACTTTTCGGTCTTGACGCCGCCTTCGCCGATTTTGCCGTGAATGAGGTTCAAGCGCGCCGATAAATTCCATGTAGCGACGTAGCCGCAATCAGAAGGCGGAATGATTTGTCGGCAAAATTATTCTAAAATCATTTTTGCTGAACCATTATTCTGCTTGGTTAATAGCTTCGCGGGCATGATAGCTTTTCCAAGGGAATACTATACAACGTAAGGTGGTAATTTATGCTTGCAGCAGACAAAACCCTTGGCTTTGCCGGCGAAGCTGGCCGAAGCCATTTACAAAGAACGTTAGCAACCGGAATTTGAAAATCTCGTTTGAATTTTATCAATCCAAACGGAGGCAGTTTATGGACGTAGCTTTCATGCCAGATAAAGCCGAGATCGCCACCTTTGTCGCCCGCGCAAAGAAGATCTACGCGGAGCGCTATCAAGAGGAATTTGAAAAGCTCCACCGTGATAAGTATGTCGCCATTGAGCCGGACAGCGGCGATTATTTTCTTGGGGATACCCAATTGGACACGGCAATAAGCGCTAAAGCAAAATACCCTGAGAGAACTTTTCACTTTATACTCATCGGGCACAAAGGTGTTTACAAACGGAGGTGATTGCGATGCATGGGTATATTGATGAATACTTCAACACGATGCTCGAAGACATTGCCGTTGTGGGAAAAGGAGGCAATCTACAACTTGAAGCTGTGCTCGACACCGGCTTCAACGGCATGTTCAGCCTACCCAAAAAACACTTTCACGAATGCGTTTTGAGTTATTATGGTACCGAAGAGTATATTTTAGCCAACGGCGCTGTGGTCGAAGAACCGGTCTATCGGGGCAGACTGGTAATTGACAATCGTATTTTCGAAGTTATAATGTGTGTCAGCAACGACGACGAAGCCCTGCTCGGCACGCGCTTATTGAACGGCAAGATCGTCACGCTCGATTTCATCAACTATC
>CAYNDW010000526.1:0-5084 GCA_964395375.1 uncultured Cytophagia bacterium | reverse complement strand
AGACGTCGATCCAGTGCTTTTTCGCTTCCAAAAAAGGCATGGCAAAAATATCGCCTTGCAAGTTTTTCGCCACTTGTTCCGCGACCGAAACTCGGACGGCGCTCAAGCGCGTGAACTTCAACATCATGCGCGAAGCTTCCACCAGAAATAAAAGCGCGCTGATTTCGGTGTTGGAAAATTTTCGCGGCGCGTTGAAGAAGACGTCCAAACAGGCTTGTTCACTCTGTGCTTCGTCTTCTTGCCAGCAAAAACGTAAGCGTGGCCGGGCACTATGACCGGCGGAAGCGATACGCGCAACCAGTTCGGCCCCGGGCGCAAAAGGATCCGCCCGGTGGAAATCGCCGCCGTTCAAATTTTGGCCGCCGTGATTCGCGCGCGGATGCGCCGCCGCAAGCAGCACAATTCCGGAAGCGAGGCCGTGCGGCGACGCGTTGTTCGCCTCGGCCAGTTGCAGGTTCGCGGGGAATAGCGCAACGCGACAGGAAGCGGCGCCGATAACATTGCTGATTTGCTGGCTGAGATGAATCGCCAACTCTTGCAGGTGAGCACGATGCTGAGACATAGAGCGGATCAAATCCCGGATGTAGTTCGTGAGAGTAAATTATCGTTAGATATATACAACCATGTGAGGAAATTGCGTATTGAAATGCACAAAGGGGAGGAAGGGCAGTGAAGCAGAGTTTTGCGGGCGTGTTGAAGAAAAATAGAAAACGTGGCGAATTGTTAGCACGAGCAGGCGAAAACGCCTGCTCGTGAAATGGCGATAATTTTTTGCTTTCGAGCTTTATTGCAAGTAGAGCATTTTGCGTGTAAGCCGAATTTGCTCGGTGCGCAAAACATAAAGATAAACTCCACTGGGCGTGGCGTTACCTTGCTCGTCACGGCCGTCCCACATCACTACGTGATAGCCGGGAGCTTGCTGCACGTCAACTAATGTCCGAACCACTTGCCCCAACGTGCTGTAGATGACGAGCGTCACCCGGGTTCTTTGTGCCACGCCATATCGTATGCGCGTCGCGGGGTTAAACGGGTTCGGCGAGTTTTGCGCCAGCACGAATTGCGTCGGAATTTTATCCGGGCCAAAGTCTGCAACTTGATTCGGCGCCAAAGTCACTGCGCTCGCCTCAATTGAATAATCCGAATTGCCCGCCGCGCTCATAGCGAAAACGCGATAGCTATACTTCGTCGCCGGCGTGAGTTGTTGGTCATGATAGGTATTCTTATTCGGCGCAGTGCTCGCTAAAAAACTGAAGGCCGGCTCGCCGTCTTTCTTGCGTTCGAGAGTGAAGCCGGTTTCATTATCCGAGTTGTCATCCCAGAGCAGAATAATTCCCGTGCTCGAAATCGCAGCGGCATTGAGATTTCCCGGAGCCGGCGGCCGTGCTTCAACCGTGACGGAGAAAGCGGTTGAGTCTATTCCACCCTTGCCGTCAGCGGCCCGAACCGTGATCGTTGCAATGCCCGCAGCCACCGGCGATACCGTCAAAATTGCGCCGGCGCTATTTGCCGTTGCGAATGCGGCCGCATGTGATCGCGCAGCATAAGACAAAGTATCGCCATCCGGGTCGTTAAACACGCGCGGCGCAGCATTCAAATCAAGCGTAAGGCTTGACCCACCGACGATCAAACGCCGGTCCGCAATCTGTTGCGCAACCACAGGCGGGCGATTGACGGTGACTTTGAATGTTGTCGCGGCCGGTCCTCCTTTGCCGTCGTTTGCCACAACGAGTATTGTCGCGTTTCCTCCAACTAAAGCTTTCACAGTGAGCGTAGCGCCGACGACGCCGGCGGAAACAATAGTCGGGGCGGTAGAATTTGCTTGATAGGTTAGTGCATCGCCTTCGGGATCATGAAACACCGCGGGCGCTGCCTCCAAATCGCGCGTGAAGAGCGCATTGCTGCCCAGCGTGAGAGTGCGGTCGGCGATACGATTGATCACATTCGGAGCGCCGTTGAGTTGAATCGTGACCACAAACTCTAGCGAACGATTACCTCCTCTTCCGTCTTCTGCTTTAATTGTGATCGTTGCACTGCCGCGCGCGCGTGCGCTCACCGTGAGGAGACCGTCGCGAAAATCAACAGCTGCAACACTCGTATCACTTGATCCCACTGTGTAATTCAAAACATCGCCGTCGGGGTCGCTGAATATCGGCGGCGAATTCACGTCGCGAACGAACGGCGCACCGTCGAGCAGTAATTGTTGCGGCTCAATGGCATTGATCACAACGGGCGGACGGTTGACGATCAGCATAAACTCGGTCGAAGCCGCGCCGCCGCGGCCGTCATCTGCCGTGATCGTAATGACCGCGGTTCCTCCGCCCACCGTGGTCACGGTGAGAATGTTATTGGATGAAACGTTTGCGAGCGCCGTGCCAGGCGCGTTCGAGATTGCTGCATAGCGCATGTTATCCCCATCGGGATCCGCAAACACGGCGGGCGCAAAATTCAAATCACGCGCAAACGGTGCGTCTCCCAGCGTTAACCTTTGCTGCGCAATCGGAGAGGAAACCCGCGGAGGGCGATTGACCGTTATGATGAAGCTATTTGATGCCATGCCCTCTTTCCGATCATCGGCAACAATCGTTATCGTTGCGCTGCCGCCTCTGATTGCCATCACGGTGAGAGTGCCGGCGTTGATCGTTGCGGTCGCAACGGTATCCGCGCTCGAACTGACCGTGAGCGTTAGCGGGTCGCCATCGGGGTCTTCAAACACTGCGGGCGCATTGAGATCGCGGCGAAAAGGCTCTGCGCCCAGCGTGATCGTGCGATCGGCAATGGGATTCAAAATCACCGGCGCGCGATTTACGGCAACGGTAAAAGCCGTCGCGATGACTCCGCCTTTGCGATCGTCTGCCGTCAAGATAATAGTCGCGCTGCCTCCCGCCAAAGCCGTGACGGCAAGCACGCTTCCCGCTATAGTCGGGTTGGTCACACTGGGAGCGTTTGAGCTAGCGCTATAAAAAAAAACGTCGCCATCGGAATCAGCGAACACCCGCGGCGTGAGATTCAAATCACGCACGAAAGGCGCGCCGCCAAGCAAAATGGTTTGATTGAGAATGGCATTCGCAATCGTCGGCGCGTGATTCTGCGCCACGGTTACTGCAAACGAAGTCGACGCCGTCCCGCCTTTGCCGTCATCGGCGTTGATTGTTATTTGTGCATTGCCGACGGCAAGAGCGGTCACGGTGAGTACTTTGTTTGCGAGATCGACGCGCGCAATATTCGGTGCGTTCGCGTTGGCATTATAGCTCAACACGTCGCCGTCCGGATCGCTGAAAATGGCTGGCGCTTCCACATTAAGAGTCAACGGTGCGCCGCCGAGCATCAACACTTTCGCGTCGATATTTTGCTGGACCCGCGGCGCGCGATTCACGAGGGCAATAAAACCCACGGCAGCGCTGCCGCCTCTGCCATCTTCAGCAAAGATCGTAATTGTTGCGCTGCCACCCGCCAACGGAACGAGAGTCAACACGCTTCCTGCAAGGCTCGCGGCCACGAGATTGGGCGGGCCGGCTTCTACTCTGAATGATAACGGATCGCCATCGGGATCGCTGAAGACGGACGGTGAATTGATATCAAAAGTAATCGCGGAACCTCCGAGCAAAAGAGTACGATCCGCGAGCGCTCTAATTTGAGCGGGCGGTCGATTGATCGTTATCATAAAACTTGTTGAAACGTTACCGCCTTTGCCGTCCTCGGCAATGATCGCAATCTCCGCGCTGCCGCCCGCGACTGCCGTCACCGTGAGAATGCTTCCCGCGGTATCGGCGCGCGCAATGCTGGGCGCGCTTGAACTCACGCGATAGGTGAGTCGGTCGCCATCCGGGTCTTGGAACACCGTTGCTAAATCGTGCCGAAAAGGAGCGGCGCCCAACGTGATGAGTTGAGCGGCAATATTATTTTGCACGGTGGGCGGACGATTCAATTGCACCACGAAGCTTTGCTCGCTCGTGAAACTCGAACCGGCAAAAGCATTATCCAAAGCTTGCACGGCCCAATAATAAGTGCCGCTGGTTAAATTTTTGATCGTCCAATCATTGCGATGATTGGTATTGCCCAAACGCGGCAAGCGGGGCGCGCCGTTGGCATTGGCCATGGCGGAAACAATCTCGTTGCCGCCCGGCGTTGTGCCCACGCGCAAATTATTCGTCAACGCAAGCGGAGCAGTTTTATCATCAACCGCACTGCCCCAACTAAATGTCACCACATCGCGATTCACAGAAGCAACGGGCGCGGCGGGCGGCGAAGAGGGCGCGAGATTTATGCTGTTGCTGTTGTTGCGGTAGACGCGCGCGATGCGGCTGCTAGCGGAGTTGCGTCCGGCCAATAATAAATCCAAGTCTTGATCGTTGTCATAATCACCCCACGCCGCGGCGCTGCCTTCATAAACGCCCACGCCAAACAGGTCGATCTCCAAAAAACTGCCGCTGATATTATGATAGACTTTGGCCACGCCGGTGTTGGCGGCATTGAGGCCCGTTAAGAAAAGATCCAAATCGCCGTCGTTGTCATAATCGCCCCACGCCGCGGACCCGCCCTCGACTCCGGCGAGCGCCGAGGCGTTGAGGTCTTCGAAAGCCGTTCCGATGTTGCGATAAATTTTAGCGAGGCGCGCATTGCCGATTCCTCGTCCGGTCAACGCAATATCGAGGTCGCCGTCGCTGTCATAATCGCCCCACGCTGCAGCGCCCGCGCCCACATTGGCCAAAGCCGTGCTCACCGCGGAAAAATTTCCGGACGTGTTTTGATAAAGCCGTGTTGCCGGCGCATTGTTGCCGTCAAAGCCCGTTAATAAAATATCCAAGTCGCCGTCTTTATCGTAATCACCCCACGCCGCCGCGGCGCTGCTCACGCGCGTGAGGTTTGTCGCAAGCGGAACAAAGCGGCTGCGGTCATTGCGAAAGATCATGGAATCCGCGGCGCTCGCCGGCGAAGCGCCCGAGAGCAAGATATCCAAATCGCCATCGTTATCATAATCGCCCCACGCCGCGGCGCTGCTCCGCGCATTGCGCAAGCCCGCGCCAATGGGGGTGAAGCTGCCCGCGCCGTTGTTGCGATAGACTTCGGAGAAGCAACCATTGCTC
>CAYNDW010000525.1:0-5084 GCA_964395375.1 uncultured Cytophagia bacterium | reverse complement strand
GCAAGCCGACCAGATCGGCAAAGAAATTTTGATTCAGGGCAACCAGGTTGTAGCGCTGCGTGCGAAATCCGCGGGCCAGGCCCGCGTGATTGATTGCAGCAACAAGTGGCTCCTCCCCGGCTTGATCGATATGCGCGTGGCTTTGGAATATGCCGAACCCAACGCTGCAGACCGGCAACACGATTTACAGGATTTGCTTGCAACCGGCATCACGACGGTTCTTGATCTCAGTGGCGCTTCTGCGCGCATCAATTCTGCGGATAGCCCATTCGTCCCAAGATTGTTTTCGAGCGCGGCCCCGTTGCGCGGCCAAGCCTTGTCTTGGAGCACGGGAGGCGTGCTGGTGCAAAACGAAAAAGAGGCGCGACCAGCCGTGCAATCCGCCAAGCAACAAGGCGCGACGCTGCTTTTTCTCGACGCCAATTTAGAAGCCGGCGCAGTGAAGGCAATATTAAAAGAAGCGAACGCCAACGGCATGCTCACTTCCGGCGCATTTCTCGCCGCTTCTTATGAAGAAGCGAGCCGCGGCGGCATCAACATGATTTACGGTTTGACGAGTTTGCTTTCCGGTTTTGCGGAGGGCGGCGAGCGCAAGAATTTTTCCACAAGCTGGTCGCGCGCGGAAGAAGCCGTGTTTTCCCCGCCAGCAGCCGCGGATTTTTTTAAAGCCTGGCAGAAGGTGGAGCCGCAAAAGAACGCGCGAAAAAAAATGCAAGTGCTCGCCAATCAAGCGGTGTTTCTCGTTCCCAGCTTGGCGCTGGAAGCAAAGCGGCTCGCGGAATATGCGCAGACCAAAGACAGTGTGCGCGTGCAAGCGTTATTAAAAAAGCAGCAGCAGCTTCTGCGTTTGGCATTCGAACTTCAGATTCCATTGCTTGCCGGCTCGGGCTATCACGCCGCGCGGTATTGGCGGCCGCGCTTGCACGACGAATTGGAAGCATGGGTTGCCGCCGGCATCGAGCCGCGTTTTGCGCTCGAAGCCGCGACCATCAATGCCGGCCATGCGTTGCGCCAAACCAATCTGGGGCAGGTTGGCGAAGGCATGTTGGCCGATCTGGTTTTGCTTGAGGAACATCCCTTTAAAAATTTTTCGTCGTTGCGCCGGCCCTGGGCGGTGATTGCCAACGGCAATCTGCTCACGCAAGAACAGCTAGCGCCTATGCGCGCCCCGCAGCGCAGCGCCGAGCGCGAAATTCGCGCGGTGCTCGAATGGCAGGTGCAGGCTTGGAATGACGGCGATCTGGTGCGTTTCATGCGCGGCTATTGGAAGAACGATTCGACGCTCTTTGCTTCCGGCGGCAACGTCGCGCGAGGCTGGCAAGCCATGCTCGCGCGTTATCAACGCGGCTATCCCACGCGCGAAAGGATGGGCCGGCTTGAGTTTAAAATTTATAAAATAGAAATGCTGGGCGAGGAGTGGACAAAAGTTTTAGGACAGTGGAAACTCGTGGTGGGAACGACCACGCCGCAAGGCCTGTTCACGCTCATTCTGCGGCGCTTCGACGAAGGTTGGCGCATCGTGCATGATCACACTTCCAGCGCAACGCCGTAAGTCTCAGCGCGGGAAAAATTTCGCGTCGAGAATAATCCCTTGGCGCTCCAACAATTTTTCGCTGCTTTTAAGAAACTTGCCGATGACTTCGATGCTGATCGCGTAAGTCGTGCCATAATCGATGAGGTCAATCTCTTGCGCGCTGCTCGTGGGCCAATCTTCCGGCACTAGAAATTGGCCGGCGGACAAACCCGCGGGGGGCGCAACATAAGAAAGCTTATTGACCGGAACGCCACGAACCACGCCCACGAGTTGCAATCCTTTTTCCGGATGCACCACAAACACCGGCCCGCCGGAATATCCCTGCCGCGCCACCACATCCAACACAAACGATCCTGGGTTCGAAATTTTGCTGACCAAACCGCTCGTCACTTGCCGCACTTCGCGCGGATAGCCGAACACATAAGCAAAATCGCCCCAATCCAATTGATGCGCATAGGCCGGCTCGAAAGGAAAAACGACGCCAAGCATGGGCGAGGCCGCGGCCGCGAGCAAGGCCAAATCTAATTTCGCGTCGGCGTGAATGATTTCCGCGGCGAGAAATTGATTGGACTGCCCGATGGCAAAGAAATTTGCGCTCGCTTTAATTGCGCGCGCTTGCAGCACTTGCCCGAGCCGATTCGTTTTGTCGCGATAATAACTATTGATCGTGTCGGGCTTCAGGAAAATATGGGCATTGGTCAAAATCACGGCGCGGCGTTCATCGCGATAGAGCACCAGACCGACGCCATTCACCTTTTGCGTTTCCTGCTCGCGGTTGCTTGATTTCTTGTCCGCAGGCGACAACAAAAACCCCGTCGGGCTGCTTGAATCGGGCACGAACTGGCCGTTGCGGAGTTGATGATTAAAAATTTCGTGGCGATAAGAAAACAACGCGGCCACTCCGACAACAGAGGGCACGACTTCCCGCAATGCTTCTTGCACTTTTAATGAAAAGATGTGGCTGTTATGCGGGACAACGCTCTGCTGGGAGCTGGAACAATTCCAAAGTTGCAGTGAGCTTATTAGCACGAGGAGGTATTTTTTCATAACGCGTCTCAGCAAGAGTGGAAGCGGCATTGGTCGGAGTTTATTTTCACACGAATATGCCCAAACCCGCATGGAATGTCAATTATAAATTGTCCAAGTGCGATCTTGACTCTTGACTTTTGGAGTAGAGTTGCTATATTTGCCCTGCGTTTGAACATACTCCCGAGTAGCTCAGTCGGCAGAGCAGGTGACTGTTAATCACCGGGCCGTAGGTTCAAGTCCTACCTCGGGAGCAAAAAAGAAAGCCCACTTCACCAGAGTGGGCTTTCTTTTTTTGTGCGCGGGCGTAACGAAAGCTTTCCGCGCCGGCGGGATATTTACTCGTTTCGCGCGCGAGAGCGTCGCGATAACGTTAGGGCAAGCGGCGCAATTTGAGCACGCGCGCTTTCATCGCCTTTCATAAGCATGTCGAGGCCGCTCGGCAATTTGAGCTTGGCGCTGAGTTTAAATTTTGGTGCGAGCAATTCCACTTCGGTGTCGCCATAAAAGGCGCCGGCTTCGACTTTCAGCGTAATTTCCACGGTTGTGCCTGAGGCCTTTTCCACTGCAACAACGCGCGCCAAAGCGCCGTCAAGCGCCCAAGCCACACTGCCGCAGAATAGGAAGCCGAAAAGAAAGAGAGCTTGCAACAGATCTACTCCTGGTTTGAAGTGAGGATGAACAATTGGCTCTCTTTCTATACCTTCAAACCCGCGCTTTTCAAGAAGCCGATTTTAAACGGCCTTCATCACAGCAACACCGCCTCGCAAGCAAACTTTGAAAATTCATTTCGTCGTGATCTTTGCCACGCCGCGACTCCATGTGTTCATACTGTTAGAAGCGAGCCAAGTTTTGGCCGCGGCCATATTGCGCAAGTAGGCGTCGAAAAACGCAATGGCGGAGGCCCGGACAAACGGCTCAAGCCAAGCATCATTCACGCTGGCGTTCAATGCAAAGGTGTTGTGCGTAGCGCCCGGCGCGTTGATATACAGCAGATATTTTTCCGGCGGCGGCATATGCTTGAACGAATCGAGACGGCCCGCGGCGTCTTCGCCAGTGGTCACGTCCGCGGCGCCGGTTTGCACCATCATGGGCGCGCTGAGGCTGCTCCATGAATTTGTGGTCATGCCGAGGCGGCCAATGCCTTGGGGCGAGCACGCAAGGAACGCGCTGAACCGCAAATCATGAGCGCGGAGATCGTGCACGCTCGGCGAAATATCAAGGTATGCTCCGGCCAAGGTCATCACCGTATGTGCGCCGCCGGAATGGCCCGCCACTCCGATGCGAAGGCGATCGAATTGCAGACCGGTGGCGGCTTCGATACCCGCAAGATCATCGAGGGTCGCGCTCGCATCGCGCGGACGATTGAGCCACAAAACTCCGAGCGTGCCGCCTTGCGCCACCTCGCGCGTGAAATCAATCGGCTCGCACTCGCTCGGCGGAATACGCAACGCAGCACAATGTGCATTGTACGCGTCATCGTCATGCGCAAGATGAATCACCGCATAGCCCGCGCTTGCGAGCGCTTCGCCCCATTCGCGATAGGTGTTGTGCCCGTTCGCATTCGCGCCGCCGCCGTGCGACCAAATAATCAGCGGGAGCGGATTCGGCGCGCCGAAAGGATAACGAATCAAAATTTTTATGTCGCGCTTCCGCCGCGCATCATGGACCGTGTAATTGTCGTACACGTCAACTGCGTATGCTTCGGGGCTTTTATAAGCATTGGTGGCCGAATCATCATGCGGAGCTTCGTTGTCCGTGCCGCGGTCTTGTTTGCAGGCGCAGAGCAACGCCATCGTCAAATTCATCGCACCGGCGAGCAAAATTCTAAATTGTGGTTTGAGTTTCACTAGATTTTCTCCAAGACGAAAAAATAACTATGAGGTGAGTTGAAAATTCGTAGATTGCGCTATGATGACTCATAAACCATCCACCCTCTTCCGGCATTGCGTTGGCGTGTTCATAGCGTTTTGCTTCACCGTTTCCATGTTCATGTGCGGCGACGCCGACTGTTTGACCGGCAATGGCGATGAAAATTGCGCCTCATTACTCTGCTCGCTGTTAAGCAAGCACTCTACTGCATCGCAAGACGCTGCTGCCGGCGGGGACCAAGATTGTTCTTGCGCCTGTCATGTCCCGACCCTCACACCTGCTCGGTTCAGTTTTGCTTACTACCCCCGCGCTCAAAATAACGCACTCGCCATAAGCTTGACGCTTTCTTCCTGCCCTAGTCGTCCCGTATACCATCCTCCGCTTGCAACTTAGGCTCGCCGCGGTTTCATTCTAATCATTCGCAACTCTTCATCCTCCGTTCTTCTTTCAGAAAGGACTCGGAACGTGTCTCTATTTTTGCGTTCCTGCGTGGCCGTACTGTTTTCATTTCTATTGTTGATTGAAAACAGCGGCGCGCAGGAGAAGCTTTCTTTGCAACAAGCCGTCACATTAGCGACGGCCAACCATCCCGAAATTTTAGCCGCACAAAAAGAAATCGAAGCCGCGGCTGGCCGGATTTTGCAAGCCGGTC
>CAYNDW010000524.1:0-5086 GCA_964395375.1 uncultured Cytophagia bacterium | reverse complement strand
CTGGGGCGTCGCCAAGCTGGCAAGGCACAGGACTTTGGTTCCTGCATTCGGAGGTTCGAATCCTCCCGCCCCAGCACAGTTTTTCGTGCATAAAATAAAGCGCGTTTGATGTCATTCGCGATGTGTCGAGTACTCTTGCATAAGAAGGGCTTATGAATGCCCTTTTGAAACACCCGAAGATATTTTCCGGCAGGGCCCATCCCGAACTCGCCGAAAGGATCGCCGGTCATCTCAATCTTGAACTCGGCAAAAATGAATTTCGCGAGTTCAGCGACGGCGAGACCTGGGTGAAATTTTCGGAGAATATCCGCGGGCAGGATGTCTTCATCATTCAGCCCACCAATTCGCCTGCGCGCAATTTGCTCGAATTGCTCATCATGATTGATGCGGCGCGGCGCGCCTCCGCCGCTCGCATTGCCGCGGTCATTCCTTACTTCGGCTACGCGCGGCAAGATCGCAAGGATCAACCGCGAGTTTCCATCACCGCCAAATTGGTTGCGAATCTTATCGCGACCGCCGGCGCCGATCGCATCTTGACGATGGACTTGCACGCGCCACAAGTGCAGGGCTTTTTCGATCTTCCGGTCGATCATCTATATTCCGCTTCGGTGTTCGTCGATTACCTCCGTGAGATCAAAATGGAGGATCTTGTCGTCGTCGCGCCGGATTTAGGCGGAACGCATATGGCGCGCGCCTATGCGAAAAGACTCAGCACGCCGATCGCGATTGTTGATAAGCGCCGGCCGCGCCCGAACACCGTCGAAGTGATGAATGTCATCGGCAACGTCGAAGGGTTGAATGCGCTTTTGATCGATGACATCTGTGACACCGCAGGCACGATCACCAATGCCGCGTCCAAGCTCAAGGAAATGGGCGCCAAAAAAGTTTTCGCGGCCTGTACCCATGCAATTCTTTCCGGACCGGCAGTTGAGCGCATTGAAAAATCCTGCATCGATCAAATGATCGTCACCGACTCTGTTCCGATTCATCCTAGCAAGCTGATTGACAAAATAAAAGTATTAAGCATTGACAAACTCTTTGGCCGCGCTATCATGCGTATCCACAACGAAGAATCCATCAGTTCGTTGTTTGATTGAGCGCGAAGCTCAAATTCAAACGAAAACCAAGAAAAAGGTAGGAGCATGAATCAATCTTCGATAGAAGTGCAACCGCGTTCAGATACCGGTAAGCAAATTGCCAAACGCCTGCGTCGCAGTGGCATGGTGCCGGGCATTTATTATTTTCACGGTCAACGGCCCGTGCCTTTCAGCGTCAATACGAAAGAACTGCGAAACATGTTGGCGCATAAATCCAGCCTCATTGATGTAAATTTCAAAGGCGGTGACACCGCCAAATGTGTCGTCCGCGCAGTGCAGTGGGATCCGCTCACGAGCGCCCCGATTCATATTGACTTCATGGGCATCAACCTCGCGGAAAAAGTCAAAGTCGAAGTCCCCATTCGCCTCATCGGCACTGCGACCGGCGTTAAGCTCGGCGGCGGCGTCTTGCAACAGCTTTTGCGCGAATTGGAAATCGAATGCTTGCCTTTGGATATTCCGGAAGCCGTCACCGTTGATGTCTCGCCGCTGGAAATTCATCACTCTTTTCATGTGGGCGATCTCAAGCTCGAAAACATTGAGATCCTTACTGATGCCGAACAGGTCATCGTCTCTGTGCTCTCGCCGCGCTTGGAAGAAACGCCGGCTGTGGTTCCGGGTGCAGACTCCAAAGAGCCTGAAGTCATAACGCAAAAGAAGAAGGATGAAGAAGGCGCGGAAGAAGGTGGTAAGGAAGGTGGTAAGGAAGGCGGTAAAAAAGAATCCGGCAAGAAATAATTTTATTCTTGCCATGTGGTTTGTCCGGTTATGAAAGCAAGATCTCTCGTTGTGGGCCTGGGCAATCCTGGGAAGCAATATGACCTCACCCGGCATAATGTGGGTTTTATGGTCGTGGATGCCCTGGCGGAAAAACATCGCAGCGTTTTCCGATCGGGCAAAGGCGAATATCTGCTTTCAGACGTTTTGCGTTTAGAGCCGGCGGGCGAAGAAATTGTTTTACTCAAGCCGCTGACTTACATGAACAACAGCGGCCTGGCCGTGCGGCACGCATTGGATTATTATAAATTTGAAGTCGCACAGCTTTTAGTGATCAGCGATGATTTTCAGCTTCCATTGGGAAAATTGCGCTTTCGCACGAAAGGCAGTGAAGGCGGGCATAACGGCTTGCGTTCCATTATCAGTCATCTCGGCATGCAAGATTTTGTCCGGCTTCGCC
This sequence comes from uncultured Cytophagia bacterium, assembly GCA_964395375.1. Taxonomy (GTDB): domain Bacteria; phylum Zhuqueibacterota; class Zhuqueibacteria; order Zhuqueibacterales; family Zhuqueibacteraceae; genus JABWAN01. The sequence continues at coordinate 2,812 of CAYNDW010000524.1, read as the reverse complement.
TTGGCATCGGCGATGCTGGTAACGCGAACGCGGCGCATTATGTCTTGGCGCCGTTCGCCAAAGCAGAACAAGAAGAATTGCATCTGATGCTCCAAAAAGCCTGCGACGCCGTCTGCGATGTTGCGCGGTATGACGTGGAATATGTGATGAACCGGTACAATTGATTTCTCGAATTGAAATACGCCTGTTGTAGAAATATCTAACTCACCTGCTCGCTGGTGGAGCACACCGTGGTCAAGCCATGTATGTCATGCGGTAATATTTGTCCGGGCTTGAGCGCGCTGCGCAACGCTGCACTGCAAGTTTAATTGTCGCGCTTGCGGTGCAATCGTTTCCGATCCGGAGCGAGCCTGAACTTTGTTGGTTGTTGCTCTAAGTTACGGAGGTCTAGCCTTGACGCTGTACGAAACCACCGTCGTCCTCGACTCGATGCTCAAGCCGGACGACATGAAGAACCTGCGCGATCGTATCACGAATTTCATCTCCAACAACGGCGGCGAAATCGTGAGAATCGACGACTGGGGCAAACGCCGTTTAGCTTATGAAATCAAAAAGAAGCAATACGGCTTTTATTTGTATATCCGCTTCAGCAGCCCGCCCGCGTTTCTGTACCTGCTCGAAAAAGAATACCGCTTGAATGAATCGATCTTGCGTTATCTCACGGTCAAACTCGATAAACGCGCATTGCAGCGGGAAGAAATGGAGCGCCAGAAACCTATTGACGCCTTTGTTGAAGAAGGAAACGGCGCGGCAGTAGGCAGTGGCCTCGTGGATTCCGAGGTTGCCACGGTTGTTATATAAACCTCCACACGCTCTCGGCACGCCCGCGAGCCTACTCTTGCAACTTAATCGCTTCGGCCTTGGATACACAAGCAGGTGGGAAGAGCCATGGCAGAATTAAAAATGCCGGACCTCAATTCCGTGATGATCGCTGGCAATCTCACCAGTGATCCTTCTTTTCGTAAAACTTCCAACGGAACGCCGGTCGCCAATTTTTACATCGCATCAAACCGGCGCTTCAAAGACAACACCGGCCAGTGGCGTGAAAACGTATGCTATGTCGGCGTGGTCGCGTGGTATAAGCTGGCGGAAAGCTGCGCGGAGAATCTGCACAAAAGCAGCGCGGTGTTGGTTGACGGCGAATTGCAAAGCCGCATTTGGAAAAATGAAGACGGCACCACGCGCAACGTGGTGGAGATCAAAGCACGCCGCATTCAATTTCTCAACAAGCGCGCGGAAGCAAGTGAAATGTCGGCCTCCGAAGAAGAATACGAAGCCGTTGCCGTGGAAGACCCGGAGCCGGGCGAGCGGGCGCAAGCCAACAAACCCGTTGCCGCCGAGTTGCCGCAGCCGGCCGAACCGAAGAACGAATTTAACTTTGGCTACGATAACCTTAAACTGTGAGCACAATAAACCATGATGAAAAGAAAACGCATTTGTAGATTTTGTGAAGAGAACGAAGTCTACATCGATTATAAAGACGAGAAACGGCTGTCCCGTTTCGTCACGGAACAGGGCAAAATCATTCCGCGTCGCACCTCGGGCTCGTGCGCCACGCATCAACGCATGCTGGTGACCGCGATTAAACGCGCGCGCATCTTAGCGCTCATTCCCTTCGTGTTTGATCAAGCCCGTTAGTAGCCCCGCCCCTGGTGGGGCGCTGAAACATTCGAATGAACAACGGCCTACAAGAGGCCGGGACTACAATTCCTCAGACATTTTGGAAGGTAGAAAATGAAAATTTTGCTTAGACAAGATTTTGATAAGCTCGGCGATGCCGGCAAAGTTGTGAACGTGAAAGACGGTTACGCGCGCAATTTTCTCATCCCGCGCGGCATCGCATTCGAAGCTTCCGAGCGCAACTTGCACATTCTCGAGCAGGAAAAGAAACGCTATGGCGCCATAAAGCTCAAAGAGAAGAAGGCCGCGGAAGCATTCTCGAGTAAGCTCGAAGGCGTCTCCATTACCGCGGCCATGGCCGTGGGCGAAGATGATCGTATCTTTGGCTCCGTCACCAATCAAGACATTGCGGACTTGCTCGCGGCCAAAGGCTTCGAGATCGACAAGCGCAAGATCATATTGGACGAGCCCGTGAAGGCGTTGGGCATTTACGAAATCCCGATCAAGCTGCACTCCGAAATCGAGTGCAAAGTCAAGCTTTGGGTCGTGAAGCAATAACGCCCCTCGCCACGCTTCGTGTAAATTTAAAAAGTGGAGGCGACTCCACTTTTTGTGTTCTAGGCCGCAGGCTTTATCTAAGCGCAAGTTTTCCTCGTTGGTAGCACTGCATCTTTGAGTGGTTAAACAACCGTGGTACTGCAACATGAACCAACCCGAGAGGGAGGTGGCGCGATGGAAGTGGATAAGATTTACCCGCGATGTCAAAAGTGTTCCAACGGCGTTCTCATTCCGCTGTCGGATTACGGACGCGATGGTGCAACGATCATCTTCAAAGCCTGGGTCTGCACCAACCCGGAATGCTGTTTCAGCTTGCGAATCGACAACGGCGAAGTGAGCCTCGGCAAAGTCTCCAATCACTCGCTGAAATAGTTCTCAACCCAGCCTGAAATTAGAGTAGCGGCCAACACCACCCGAAGTCATTTGGGTTCGCGCCCCGATTAGCCGCTACTCTTTTTTGTTTCGAGATTAAAAAAAGCCATGGGCTTCATCGCCACATGGCTTTTTTATTTCCAGTAATGCCGACAACTCTGCGCAACGATCTAGCCCCCCGCAATCGCACCGATAATCATAAACGGCTCTTTGCCCGAGACCACAGCTTCAGGCAGAGGCACGTCGGGCGATTCGAGCGAGA
>CAYNDW010000523.1:3349-5087 GCA_964395375.1 uncultured Cytophagia bacterium | reverse complement strand
AGAAATTTTCTGCGCGGATGAAAGCTCGCCTCGAATACGCGCTCGGGGTGCTTGAGCGTGGCGTGCAAGCCGCCTTTCGCGTGCACGTTCCAAACGCGCACGGCGCTGTCTTCACCGACGCTCGCAAGGAAAGAACCCTCGGTGTCGAAAGTAAGATGAGTGACGCGGCCTTGATGGCCTTTCAAGTTTAGCGGGCGAGTTGATTGGGATGACAATGATTCGAGCTCCCAAACGTTGACGGCCTTGTCTTCACCGGCGCCGGCTAATCGTCCGCCCTCGGGGCTGAAAGCCAATGCCAGTATCAAAGACCGATAGGAGAGCGCGCTTTCAATCTTGAGATGCGACGGGTCTTGCCAGAGGATAATGGTTTTGTCAAAGCTGGCTGTGGCTAAACGAGAACCCTCCGGACTGAATGCTATGGCGGTGAGGGGCAGCTTGTGTTTCGTTGCCGTGCTCAACGGTCGATTGTTTGGGAACTTCCAGATTTGCAGCGTGGGGTTATGATGTGTGACTGCGAGCAACCCCCCATTCGGGCTGAAGGTCGCTTGTAGACTCGGGTTGGAATCGTCAGTAAGATCGCTTTGTGGAGGCAAGGCGCGCAGTGCTCGGCGCAGGGTGCTTTCGACAGAAGGCGCCGGCACTCGCATTGAATCTGCTTTTGAAAACGCGGTCAGCATGAGAGTCAGGCTTGAATCCGGGTTGCCTTGATCTTTGTTCAGCTCATTTTCTGCTCTTGTAACCAGTTCACTAATTTCAGAGCCCACGCGCAATCTTTCAGCGCGTGACCGCAACATATTTGCTCTGTTCTTTTCTTTGGTTTCTCGCTGCCGCAAAGAATCCACAGAATCAAGCGCGACAAACGCCACCTTTCGCGTGCTATCGGCTTCCATTGCGCGTACGGTGGCCAAAGCTCGCAGGCTGTCGGCTATGCGGGCTTGGCGTTGAGCTTCTTCTTCTCTTTGATTCGCTAATATCCTCAGGGTATCGGCTGTTTGAGATTGTTGTATCGCCGTGCTCCTTTGTTTGATCGCATAGTATGCAATGACGGCAAAAACAACGGTTAATATGAGCCAAACCGGCCACAAGCGTCGCGGCGTTTCTTTTATGAGCTTGAAGACTTGCGCCTGTCTCTCCCAGTCCTTGTTTGCTTCCTGTATCGGGCCGATGAAGCGATCGTGCGTCAACTCATACCATTTTCCTCCGGCGCGGTTTTCCGCGCGAATGAGATGCCAATCTTCCAGCACTTCGATTGCGCTATTGGAGAGGCCTCCCGTGTCTGGTTCGGTCTGCAAGACCGAACCGCGCGTGCCGGCTTTTGTTATCAAATTATTGTTGAACCAGAGGCGCAACTTTTCCCTGCTCTCGGCGCTCTTTAGCACCGCGACTTTGATGACCTCTTCATAGTATTGCTGCAGGGCTTCATCTACGTCGCCGAAAAAATATCGGTGCTCTTCATTTATTTCCCGGGTTTCCGGAGGGAGATTGCGCCAGAGGCTCTGGCAAACGATCTGCAATTGCACAGGTTCAACAAATTCCCCGGGCACATTGTGCGTTACTCCCGTTGCCGTCACCTCTTTAATCTTCAACAACTCTTTGACTATTTGTTCCGCCACGCCCTCGGCGTAATGACGATTTGTATTCTTCAACGGTTCTTTCACCGCCAACAACGCGGCTTCTTCACGCATGCGCTTGAGATAATAGCGTGTGCGCAATTTTTCCGGCAGCAAGGCGGCATATT
>CAYNDW010000523.1:0-3339 GCA_964395375.1 uncultured Cytophagia bacterium | reverse complement strand
GCAACATTTGCCCCAAATAATCCTCACGCATGACCAGCAACAAGCGAAGCATGCGATCCTCCGCCAACGCTTGAGCGAGCTGAGAAAAAAAATCCTTCCGGTGCTCGCCTCTTTCCAATGAATAGGAATCAAAGAGTTCTTCACACTGATCTAGAATGAGCGCGCGAGGACAAGGCGAGCCTTCGCGATCCGAGAGACGCTTACGTTTTTCCAAGTATTGGGGGAGAGACAGTGAAGTGAGGTCGTATGAGGAAATTTTTCCGCTTTCCAGGCGGAGAATACTGTTGAAGACATAAGGATTGAGGCTTTTGCCGTTGGTGAGCAGATGATCCGGTATGGCGCCTCGGACGCGAACCGTGGGCAAAACTTCGAATTGTTTCTGCTCCAAAAGATCAACCACGCACGCGTCCACGAGAGAGGATTTTCCGGTGCCGGAGGGGGCATAAACCAATACAACCGGCTCCGCAATGACCAGGGAGCAAAGATCCCGAGCTTCTCGCTCGCGCCCGAAGAAACGTTTTTTATCGTCTCGCTCAAAAGGACGAGGCCCGACGTAGGGCTGAATCTCATTTGTTGCCATGGAAATTCTCCCAACGGTCTCGCAATTCTTTCACAAACTCACGGCAGGTTCCCCAATAGACTTTTATCTTTTTTTCGCCCAAATATTTCCCGAGATATTTTTCCACATCTTTTATCTCCGCCTCTGACATCTGATCCTTTCCGGTTACAAGCTGCACGGACGCATGACCGCGTTTAATGCTATTCTCCAAATGGCTGACGAGGATCCGGAAGATGACGCGAAAATCCCAATCCGCCATACTATATCCCAAAAATAAAATGGAGGTTCCGGAAAAGGCTTCACGTATTCGCGGCGGCAATAGCTCATCATCTTTTGCGATGCTAACGAGAAAATCCAGGTAATCATCTTCGGTGAGCACCATGGATTCCAAGCTTTGAACGTAGCCATGAAAATGGAAAACCAAAGGATTGGCTACGCTAGGCGAAAAATCGGGAAACACCGATGGCTTATCTTTCACAACGCTGTTCCAGCGGCAAAACTCCTGCTTGGGATCTTTCTTCTGCTTTTTGAGCGCTTGCATCATGAAGTCATCATAATTCGTGGTAATATAAATGGGCAGAGGCAGCTTCGCCAGGACAGCATGGGGCTCATCATCAGCCGCAAAATCCGGCGGACTCACGGTCTTGAACTGATCTCGGATTAATCCCTTAGGAAAAATAGAATCATATTCAATGGCAAGAAACTGCGTCACTCGCGCTAAGTCGTGCTTATCACTAAGAGGATATTTGTGCTCCGTGGCCAATGCTTCCGAAAGATTTACGGCGAGCGGAAGCGTCCCGAAGCAAGCCCCTGCGCCAAGAAAGGGGGTACATTCTCCATTTTTGATTCTCTCGAGAAGCAGTTTCCAGTCTTTTTCTTCAAATTGACTCACGGGACCTCCCTCAGTGATTATGGACGGAGCTTACGGATTGCAAATAGCTTACAAACAGGCTAAATCATTTGGCTAGATTCAACTCAGGCCCGTGTTGTGTTGCGAAGTGGATTTGCCGCCAAGACCTGACGCGTTTTTCGGGTGGGAGGCGCAAGCTTGAGTTACGCTGGCGCGGCGCGAAGTCGAAACGGCCTTCACGACTTGCGGGCAAAGTATATAATTTTGTCCGTGATGTCAAGGCGCTCTTTGAAAATGATCTTTCAAATTGGCCTTGACTTTTCAGCCTTCGATGTCTATCATTTCCGCGCCAACAAAACTTGAAACGAGAAAGGGTCGGGCTCCTTGCAAACGGAAAAGCCCGATCATCGCTCTCATGCCTTGGCCCTGCTCCTTGGGTTTCTCATCTTCCGGGCTTCTGCTTCAGCGCAATACTCCTCCATCGTGCTTTCAACATCGTGATCAAAGCAAACGAGTGGCTTATTTTTGATGGGCGCTAACATGGGTACCATGACGCGACGAGGCTTCTTGCACACCGCATTTTCCTCCTGCGCCGGCTTTGCCGCTACCGGCACCATGGGCGCATTTCGGGGATTCGGCTCTCCTCAGGACTCATTTTCTCCCCAAACCTCACAGCGTGTTTTTTCCGACCTGCACGTTCATTATCGACTGCTGAAGGGACTGCAAAGCGTTCCACTCACAAAAATGGTACAGGAGGGCGTCGGCGCGATGATAAACGAGTTCAGCGCAACTGAAGTAGACTGGGCAGAGTGTCATCGTAAAGGCGTTGATTTGTTGTGCATCTCGCATTATAACCCGATCGACGAGTGGTTTCCAGAGCCTTTATCTCAAGGGGCGGCTGCGTCGAACAATGTGCTCCGCATTATGGATTTGGTCGAACGAGAATTGCGCGGAGAGGACGAAAAGGATGAAAAAAAGAAACCTTCACAATACGCCCGCGTGGTTCGTAATTATAGCGAGCTTTGCACCGCGCTTGGTACATCCAAAACAGACCAAAGTTATCGCATCAAAGTCGTGCATACGTTGGAGGGGTCGCACTCCCTCGGAGGCAAGCTGGAGGCTCTGCAAGAATTTGCGGATCGCGGCGTCGCTCTGATTGGATTGACGCATTATTTCGATAAATCCGTGGCGGCTTCGGCCACGGCTTTGCCCATCCTGCCCGATTCCCGCAACCCCTCGGAGAAAGACGGACTCACCGGCTTTGGCAAGGAAGTGATTCATGAAATGGAGAGGCTGGGCCTCATCGTCGACGTCACGCATTGCTCTTCGTACTCCGTGGCCGACGTGCTCCGCACGGTTTCCAAGCCCTTTGTCGCTTCTCATAGCTCGGTGAAAACTTTGGGCGAGCACCCTTCTTCTTTGTTGGAAGAACACATTCAGGAAATTTCCCGGCGCGGCGGTTTGATCGGCGTGGCGTTGCACCCTTTTGTGCAATCCAACTTTATCGGGCTTCCCATTATCAAAGAGCAAGGCTCGCTGCAAGACGTGGTGCGCGCGGTGCGCCATCTTTATAAAATCTGCGGCACGCACAAACACCTCGGCATCGGCAGTGAGTTCGCGGGTTTCATGTTGGGTCCCAAGGACATGAGAAAGCTTAGTCAAATCGATAAACTTCAAAAGTTATTGCTGGCGGAGTTTAATGACGAAGACATGGTCAAGGACATCATGGCGAATAACGTCATTGACTTCCTGCTGCGAAATTGGAGATCAGGGAATCCGGTTCATGAAAAATAATGTTAAACTGTCCGGCGCAATGTTGTTGGCGTTCGGCCTCCTGTCTGAAAATGGGTTTGCCTGGGGGCCGGAGGAGCATCGCTTGCTCGCGCACACCGCTTACGATTCGCTTTTGGCGGATTGCGGCATGTCGCCC
>CAYNDW010000522.1:2604-5092 GCA_964395375.1 uncultured Cytophagia bacterium | reverse complement strand
GTCGGGCTTGCGAAAGAAACGCAGGAGCACGCGGATGTTCCAGTCTTTCAAACCGTAGCCGATAAACAAGATGCTGCTCTCGCGAAAAGTCTTTTTGATAAAGCTAGGCACTTTGGGATTGCCTTCGATGAGGCTGATGAGAAAGTCGATGTAATTGTCCTCGGTGACGATCATGGAGTCGGGATTTTCGAGCGAGCCGTGCAGCTTGTACACGAGCGGCGTTGCCACCGTGGGCGTGGGGTCGATTTCTTTTTGATCGCCGCTGCGGTCATAGAGCGCTTTGGCCGGGTCTTTATCGCGCTTGCTGAACGCGCGCTCCATGAGATTGTCGAAGTTCGTGGTGAGCACAACATTAACGGGCCAGCTTGCGATGAGGTTGTGAACCTCGCCGGGCTTCACCTCTTTGAGACTGAGCTTTTCATGAAGCGAGGAACGCAAACGCATTTCGCCGCGGCGGAAGACATAATATTGCGCCACGCGCAGCAAGTCGAATTTGTCTTTGCCGGGATATTTGCACTCGTCCGCAAGCATTTCCGCGAGCCTGCCGCCGGTGGGCAAACCGGTGGCGCCGTCGAATCCCAATGAAGCACCCGCGCCGAGAAACGGCACGAGCGTTTGCTTCTGCAATTCATCGACGAGCGTGTCCCAGTCGATGTCGGTGGGAAATGGTTCTAGAGTTGGATTCATTGTGGGGCCTTATTTTCGCAGACAAACGTTCAGTTCAAATGGCGCTCATTTTTTGATGACAATAACCCAATTTCCAGCCGCGGTCCACAACTTGTCGAATTGGGCGTGAGTCAGCCTCCGCGTTCCGACCTCCGGATCCACGACGTCGATAAATCGTGTTGTAATTCTTTGAACGATCAAAGCGTGAGAAATCAGATCGTCTTCTTGTTCGGATATGATGGTGACGATGGGCGGGATTTGTTGAGCGAGCAACTCAATCAGTTGATGCAGGTTGGCGGTGTCAACATAGGATTCAAAGCCGAGAGATTCCGCCGCAGCAACGATGTTGATGGGATGGGTTCCATGCGGTTTGGTTTTACACCGGCGGCGCAGAGTTGCTTCCGTCTCGTGAACCCCGAAGTATTCCAACACCATTTTCAAGCATGCGGGAAGGCACGAAGTAGAAGTCTCTTGTTTATGCCAGGGCAAGCTTTGCATGCGAACTCGCCTTCACGTTGCGCAGAACTTGTTTGCTTTCCGTTGCGCCTACGATTTCCAGGCTTTCATCATCCACGAGAACGGCGCCCACTTCCGCCGGGCCGCCGGCTTTCGCCGCGAGCACGATGGCCAAATTCCAAATGCGACGACCGTTCATGTTCACGGGCACGGGCTTGCCCGCGGCCATGCCGTCGCCGAGGTGCATGAGAATGTGCTGATTAGCCGCGCCGATAATTTTGATGATGCGTTTGCTGTAAAGGCTTTCATAGCGCTGCAAAGTTTCGAGCGCTTTATTCACGGATTGTGGCATGCTGCGGCTCCTGATTTGATTGCTTCATGAAAGTAAATGTAGGCAAAGGGGGAGGGAAATGCAAAGTAGATTTTGAAGCCTATGAAGTGCATTGCGACAAAACAAAGAACCTCGCGCCGACACGAAGAAGGAAATAGATTTAAGGCGTTTCCGCCGAAATGCACCGAAGCCACGAGTTTCGCCGAGCAAGATGGCATCACTCCAAAACTCCGTCTCTCCAATTTTATTCCTGCCCCTGATACTCTTTCAATTTCCTCCACAACGTCGTGCGGCCGATGCCGAGGACGCGCGCGGCTTCGTCGTAGTTGCCGGCGTAATGCTCCACGGTGTCGAGAATGTATTTTTGCTCCATTTCTTTCAGCGAAGGCCGCGCGTTGTTCGAAGCCGGCGTTGAAGTGTGCCGGCGCGGATTATCCGGCAACTCCTCCACACCGATCTCCGCGCCGTGCGACAGCGCGACGGCGCGCTCCATTGCGTTCTCAAGTTCGCGCACGTTGCCGGGCCAGGAGTACGCAAGAATTTTTCGCAGCGTTTCCGGCGCCAGCACACGATCCGGCTTGCGCATGCGCGCGGAATATTTGCGGAGAAAATGTCGCGCGAGCATGGGAATATCGTCGCGGCGTTCGCGCAGCGGCGGCAGTTCGAGGCGAATGACGTTGAGACGATAATACAAATCGCTACGAAATTTGCCTTGCGTCACCATCTCTTCCAAATCGCGATTGGTCGCGGCGAGCACCCGCACGTCGAGTTGCAAATTCGCGTTGCCGCCCACTTTGCGAATGACATTGTCTTGCAAGAAGCGCAGCAGCTTCACTTGCAATTGCGGCGGCAGTTCGCCGATCTCATCGAGGAAGATCGTGCCCATGTGCGCCTCTTCGAACAGGCCCTTCTTGTGCGTAATCGCGCCCGTGAACGCGCCGCGTACGTGGCCGAACAATTCACTCTCCAACAGGCTTTCGGGAATCGCGCCGCAATTGACCACGACGAACGGACGGCGGCTGCGACCACTTGCTT
>CAYNDW010000522.1:0-2594 GCA_964395375.1 uncultured Cytophagia bacterium | reverse complement strand
GCGTCCGAAGGCATCGGTGAAAGCGCCTTTCTCATGGCCGAAGAGTTCGCTTTCAATGAGATTTTCAGGAATGGCGGCGCAGTTCAATTTGATGAAGGGCGCATTGGCGCGGGGGCTTACCCGGTAAATCGCGCGGGCGACCAATTCTTTGCCCGTGCCGCTCTCGCCTTGAATCAATACCGTGATGTCCGTGCGCGCGATGCGGGCGATCAACTCGAACACGGCTTGCATGGAGGAACTGCTGCCCACCATTTTGCCAAAGTGAAAGCGCTCCGGGGAGGCTAGCCAGTGCTGAAAGTTCGAAATTTCATCGGCAATCCATTGGGTGATCTTGTTTTCGATTTGCGCGCGCGCGGAAGAGTTTTGTTCGACCAAACGATTCAAGTCGGTGCGGGCGAAGAAAAAGAGATTGTACATTTTTTGAAAGGCCGCGGCCTGCGTGAGGCTGCCGCTTAAATCCGCGAGCAACAGCGGCGCGCGTTGCCGCTTGGCCATGAGCTTTTGCAGGAGGCGCGGATCGTCGAATTGCGGATGCAGCGCCTCAAAGATCAAAATTAAATCCGGCAATGGGGCCAAAGATTTTTCCCGCGCCGTTTCTACCAGCATGCTGTTCAGATAATCTTCTGCCTGCGCGGCTTTTTGGAGCAAAACCATTCCGCCGATATCAGCGTCACGCAACGCTTGCGCGGCGCGCGCCGCTTCCATATTGTTGCCGAGCACAAGCGCCGTGCGATTTTCCAAGCCGCCAAAAATTTTTCCGGCGACTTCGAGCAGGGCCGTTGCCAGGCCGGGCGTCTGCGTAAAGAAATCCGTTTCTAGCCGGACCTTTTCCGTTAACCATAACGCGCGTTCGAACAGGCGATTGAACTGCACGCTCAGTTGCGCTTGCTGTTGCGCTTCCGCATGTGCGATGCGAAAAACTTTCGCCTGTTGTTCGTTGCGTTCGCCTTCGGATAACCATCCGAGCGCGGAACGAAAATAATGCGTGAGCGCCTGCGTTTCCGAGGCGCGCTCGCATGCCGTGTGCTCTGCTAGCGCGCAGCCGCTTTCGGCTAAAAAAGTACGGAAGGATTCCGCCTCATTCACATAGACGCCGTTGGAAGCAGGGTCGCTGTCCGCGAGGTAAAGTTCGAACTGGCGCGGGCCAGGCACACACACTAATTCTGCAACACCGAGTTGTTCGCGCAAACGAACGCACGGCGCGGGGCGGGATTCCGCGAGCGAAAAGCCCGCGGGCTGAAGGAAATAATAAACGCGGAAGGACATGATTAACGAAAGTGATGAACTTTGGAAAGGGTGAGCGAGACGATAAGAAATGAGAAGAGCAAGGAGCCGAAGCCGAGCACTGAAATCAAAGCAGCGCGTTTGCCTTGCCATCCCAGCTTGAAGCGGCCCCAGAGATGGAAGCAATAGATAAACCAGGTCAAAGCCACGGCCACGAACTTCGCGTCCCAAGTGAAAAATTGTTCGGCGATTTTCGCGCCTTCATAAATGCCAAGCGCCACGCCGAGGGTGAGAAAGAGCAGGCCGATGTTCACGCCGCGATTGCTGAGCGCATCAAAGAAGGCGAGCGAAGGGAGGCGGCGATAGAACAGGCCCGTGCTCTTCTTTTGAATCTCGCGCGAGAGCAGGAGGTAGAGGAGGCTGGCGATGAAAGAAATGGCGAACGCGGAATAGGAGAAAAGCAGAATCACGACGTGAATCTCGAACACCAACTCGCGCAGGAGAATGGGCGGGAGCACGCGTTGCAGGTCGAGAAAAAGACTTGAGAGCGAGTGCAATAGGATGATGAAGGGTAGAATGAACAAGCCAAGCGAAGTTTCGTGCAGCCGCCATTCCACGCTGAGATAGGCCACGCCGAAAAACCACGCGCATGCCGTGAGCGTTTCAAACACGTTCGTGACCGGCAAGCGCCCGATGGTGAAGCTGAGGTGAATAAGATAGCCGAGGTGTAATGCAATTGCCACGGCCGCGATTTGCCACGAGCGTTTGCCGCTTTCATCTTTGCCCTCGCGAAAGGCTTTGACGTAATGCGCCAATGCGAGTATATAGGCGAGGGCGACGAGCCATTGGGCGAGAGGGATCATGTTTATTGCTTGAAAGAATTCCAGCGGGATGTCAGAATTAAAGATGCAAAGCTTTGTCGTTTAAAAATTTCTAGTGCGTTAAAATTACGCGAAAAAAACTCAGTTGCAAGCAGTTCTTCGGGCCAGTGCGCAACGCGCTCAACACGTGCGACGCACGTTGCAAGCGTGGCGCTGTGCAAGTTCTTATTCCAAAGCGGCAATTGCTTGCACCTCGCGTTTATGCCGGCGCTGTGCTGCGCATTTATTTTTTTCTCGCGGAAGGCCCTAGCAAACCGTTGAATTTCAGGCTTCAGTTTGAAGCGAGGCGATGCTGCGCTCTAAAATCCCCTTGCTTGTGGTTTACCTATTGCTAAATTGCGGTCACGTATTTAGAGCAGAAGATGATGACCTCTTCATTCCTAAAAGCCTCATTACACAAACCCGCCAAGTCGTTCAATCCATTCATGCTGTTCATTTAGAGAAGGAGGACCTATGAAAAATGCTGACCGCAAGTGGTTACTCGTGGTC
>CAYNDW010000521.1:0-5119 GCA_964395375.1 uncultured Cytophagia bacterium | reverse complement strand
AATTGATATTTTACCCTTTGAGTTTGTAAAACTGATGTATGGTTTTCAAAATAAAGCGTGGGTGGTGCAGAAAGGCTCCCGCAACATCACGGCAACGAACAACGTGATTCACGACAGCGAACGCGGCATCGAGTTTCGCGGCGAGGGCGGCAAGTCGCAAGAGAACCTCAAGCTCGTGCGCAACGTGTTCTACAACATTCAGAAGTTTTACGTGCTCAAGTTCGACAACGTCGCGAACGTGGAGCTTTATCACAACACGCTTGCGAACAGTCCGGTGACGGCGATTCGCGTGGAAGGCGCGGGCATCAACGGCGGGAAGATGCAAAACAATTTGATCTCGAACTGCGGCGGCGTTTCGGCGAGCGCGATGTCCAACTTTCCGAGCAATTACAACGGCTGGTTCAATACCGACGCGGACGAGCTGGCGGGCGCGAACGATGTGACCGGCGCCGATCCAAAATTCGTGAACGCGGCGCAAGCGAACTTTCGTTTGGCTTCCGCGAGTCCCGCGCAAGACCGGGGCGTGAATCTCGGTTTGCCGTTCACGGGCGCGAAGCCCGATCTTGGCGCGTATGAAATCGGCATGACCACGCCGGTGAAAATGAAACGCATGTCCGTCGAGCAACACGGCGCGAGGATCATGCTGCGCTGGGAAGCCGGTTCCGCGCGCGATTTCTTAGGCTTCGGCCTTGAGCGCAGCGCGAACGGTCGCGACTTCGAGCAGCTTGATTTCATCCCGGCGGCCGCGCACGGCGAACAACAAATTGAATATGAGTATGCCGATCGCAACGCGAAGGCCGAGCGTTATTGGTATCGCCTGCGCCTCGTTGAGACGAACGGCCAATTCGAATACTCCGAGGCCGTAGAAATTTTTCTCGCCGCGCCCTCTTCTTTCGCTTTGCAGCAAAACTATCCCAATCCTTTTTCAACCAAGCCAGCCGCTTTTTCTTCCTCCACAAAAATAGCTTTTGATTTAAGCGAGCCAGTGGAAGTGCGCGTCACGATTTATAACGTGCTCGGCCAAGCCGTGCGCGCGTTGCAGAGCGAAGCATTGCCCGCGGGCCGCCATGTGCTCGCATGGGACGGCCGCAATGATCGCGGCGAGCGCGTAGCCGCGGGCTTGTATGTGTATCGCATCGCGGGGATGAAGAACGGTGCAACGGTTTGGACTTCGGCGCGCGCGTTGACAATCAAGCAATAAAAGGGATGCGCGCGTCCACAGGCTGTCATTCAGAAGGAATCCTTTTAAGCGCTGGAGAGAGTGGTTATGCTTAAAAAGATTCCTGCTGAATGACACGCTCTCGAGGTGCGTGCAATGCATTAAAGCTCATCAACAACAAATTGGAACATCGTTATGTCGAAGCCGAAGTTGACGCACTTGCTCTTTTTTCTGTTGCCCTTCGCAGTCTTTGCCGGCGCGCACGTCATCGTCCCGCTCTTTGCAGAGTTGAGCAAGCCGCCGCAAGGGCATGGCACGATGGATTCGATTGCGCTTTATGTTGCGAGCGATCCGAATCAGAGCCTGGTGTTCGTTACGGACAAAGACGAGAGTTTTGTGGAGATGCACAATCCGGTGACGAAGCAATATCTCGGCAGGATTGGCGGTACGGGAAGTGATGCGGGCAAACTGCTCTATCCGAACGGCGTGGGCGTGGCGTATGGCGTGCAAACCGGTGGCGGCAAAAAAGCCCTGCTGTTCGTGGTCGAGCGCGACAATCATCGCGTCTCAATTTTTTCTTTGCCTGATAAAAAATTTCTCGCGCATTTCGGCGCGAACGAATTGAAACAGCCTTACGGCATTGCGTTTTATTTCAAAGGCAGCGAGTTGCAAGCGTGGATCACCGAAACCGACACTTCGCCCGATCGCGTGTATGTGTATCGCATTCTCGCGGAGGGCGCGGGCGTGAAAGGCGTGCTCGATTTTAATTTTGAGACCGCAGGCTATCTTGAGTCGATTGTGATCGATCCGGTTTCGCAGCGCGCGTTGATTTGCGACGAGGGCGACGGGCACGACGTGATGGTTTACGATCTGCAAGGCAAGCTCGTCACGCGCTTCGGCAAGGGCCTGTTTGTGAATGAGCCGGAAGGCATCGCGCTTTATGATCTCGGCAACGGCGAGGGTTATATCATCGTCTCCGATCAAAACGCGAGTCCGGCGGAGTTTGAAGTGTTCGACCGCAAAACGTATCAAACGCTCGGACATTTCTCCGGCCCGACGACTACGACCGACGGCATTGCGCTCACCCAAGCGGCGTTGCCTAATCTGCCCAAAGGCTCTTTCTATGCGATGCACTCCGACGACGTGGTGCACATCTATGATTGGGCCGAGATTGCAAAAGCGCTGAATCTGCAAACGAAAGTGCTCTCGCCGCGCACGGCCATCGCGGCGCCGCGTGTGGAAACGCCGCGCGCTTTCGAAGTGCTCTCGAATTATCCGAATCCATTTAATCCGGCAACGACGATTCGCTATCGCGTCGAACGGCATGCGCCGGTGCGTTTGGAAATTTTTACGCTGCGCGGCGAGCGCGTTATAAGCTTGATCAACACCACTCTGGCCGAGGGGGAATATCGCGTCAAGTGGGAAGGTCGCGCAGAGAGCGGTCAAAGAGTGGCGAGCGGGGTGTATCGCGCCCGGTTGCAAGTGGGAGGCAGCACGTACTTTCGTCAACTTTTGTTGGTGAAATAAGAACGGCGCAGCAGCGCGGAAGACCTTCAAATAAAAAGGCACGGGAAGAGAGCCGGACTAAGCTTCTCTTCTCGTGCCTTTTTTGCGTTGCTCTTGCAAACTTGCGCGCTGTGGTCCATGTCGCTTCGAGCATGGCGCATAGCGTGACTTGCTCGAAGCGCAATACCGTTCATTTAAGCGATCTTCCGTAGTCTCGGCCCCTTGTGGGCCGATGATTGTGTACACGTTACAGTACCTCACAAGGGGGTATAGGACTACTACCTGAATTTTGCACGGATGATCTCGCCTGCCATCGCCTGATGCTGTAAGCATCAGGCTAGGAGATGCAAGCCCCGCAAGCGGGGCTGTCACCTGATTGGTATTAACCCCGCTTGCGGGGTTTCCACCTTTTAGCCTGATGCTTACAGCATCAGGCGGAGGTTGGCATTTGAGAACCTAAGGGATGCCGATTAAGTAACTTGCTCATTTGATCTGTCATGCCCGAGCGCTTTAATCGGGCATCCAGGCGGCGTAAAATGGATTCCCGCTTAAAGACTGCGGGAATGACAGCCCGACGCAAATGGGAAAGTTATTTAATCGTCACTCCTAACGGAGTTCGAGGCAGATGCTCGCACCGCATGCTATAAACATTTCATCCCTACGGGATTGCGCGTGCGCGAAGAACGAAGAGCGGGATGCGCCTTTCGCTCTTCGTCTTTCGCTCTTCACCGCAAACGCCTAAAGGCGTTACTACGAACTTACTTCATCAACACGAGCTTCCTCTGCGCGGTGAACTCGCCGGCTTTGATCACATACAAATACACGCCGCTGACGACGCGCTCGCCGCGCTCGTTGGTCGCATCCCACGTGAAGCTATGCCGGCCGGCGCGCACTTGACCCGCTACGAGCCTTTTTATTAATTGCCCGCTCATGTTGTAAATCGCCAGCGTGACTTCGCGGCTTGCCGACAATTGAAAGCTGATCACGGTCGTGGCACTTCCCGCGAGGCGAGACGTTGCCGCGCTTTGAAAGGGATTCGGATAGTTCTGCTCCAAAGTCAATTCTTCAGGCAACACTGCGCCCCGATGATCCTGCGCCTCTTCCCGCACCGCCAAACTCGGGGAGCAGCTATACAACTCAAATTCATTCACGCGATAGCTCGAAGTATTTCGGCTCGTGAGCATGAGGCGGAAACGCTGCGCCGTGGTCGCGGCGAACGCATACGTTTTCACTCCGCCGGCGGCATTATTGGCGACACTCACAAGATTCAGCCACGCGCTGCCGTTCCAATACTGCACTTGATAATCCTTCGCGAAATAGCTGCCGTTCCAATTCACCACGGCTTTATCAATCGTGTGATTCGCGCCTAAGTTTACTTCCAGCCACTGGGCTTGATTGCTGTTGGTGAGATTGGCGCTGCGCCACAACGTGGCGGCGTTGCCGTCAACCGCTTGCGCGGCCGCAGTGGAAGCGCTATTGGTCGAAGATGCGGTCGCCGTTTTACTCTGCGCGACATTCATGGGCGTACAGGCATTGACCGTGATGTAATTCGTTTTGGTTTCCGCGCGTGAGCCGCAAGCATTTGAGGCGGTCAAGGTCACGGTATACATTCCCGGCGCGGCGTATGAATGCGAAGGGTTTTGCGTATTCGCAGTCGCGCCGTCGCCGAAATTCCAGAGCCACGCGCTGGGCAAGCCGAGAGATTGATCCGTAAAATTCACGGTCAACGCAACGCCGCCGGCAAGCGGAGTCGCCGCAAATGCCGCGGCAGGCACGCCGCTCACGACCACATATCCAGTTTTGGTTTTCGTGTGACTGCATGTTCCGGAACCGGCAGTGAGTTTCACCGCATACGTGCCGGCCGCGGCGTAAACATGCGCGGGGTTTTGCTCCGTTGCGCTCGTGCCGTCGCCAAAATCCCAAAGCCAGGAGGTGACCGGCCCGCTTGAAGCGTCGGAAAAATTCACGCTCAATGCGGCGCAGCCGGAAGCCGTTGTTGCGGAAAAATCCGCGGCAACTTCGCACACGTTCGGCGCGCCCACTGCGCGCGGATCGTGATTGACGTCGATCGTCAACGGCGGATTAAATGCGTTCGCGATCGACTGCCACGGCACCATTTTGAAGTTCTGATTGCCGCCGTCGTTCTCGTCGTCTTGCGCGACAAAAGCGCCGAAGGGAAACGCGCTGCCGAGCGGGTAATTGACCACGTCAAGCCCGTCGGTGTAAGTGACGCCGTCAATGCCGTTGCCCGCGCCAATCGCAAACGTGTTGAGGTACTCGTTATTGCCTTCGCGGCGGTAAATCGCGTATTCGTTTTTCGTTTGATTGGACACGAGCAAATAACCCGTGCCGTCGTGGTTATAATAAAGCGCGAGGCCTTCGATATCCGGCACGAGATGGCCGTATCCCCTCGGTGAACCCATCTATCTTCTTTCGATTTGGATTTGTACCGTA